>CAISJH010000142.1 GCA_903885585.1 uncultured beta proteobacterium | reverse complement strand
GCTGATCATTCTCGGCCGCGACGGCATCCTCAACGAATACCGGGACGATCACGTCAAGGCGCCGGCGGAGTGGGTGCCCATCCCTGGGGCGCTGGAGGCGGTGTCCCGCCTGAACCATGCGGGCTGGCATGCGGTGGTGGCCACCAACCAGGCGGGCATCGGGCGCGGCATGATCGACATGGCCTCGGTCAACCTGATCCATGCCCACATGAACAAGCTGATGCAGGCGCAGGGTGCCCGGCTGGACGCGGTGTTCTTCTGCCCCCACACGCCAGAGGAACAGTGCGATTGCCGCAAGCCGCTGCCCGGGATGATGCTGGAGATCGGCGAGCGCTATGGCGTCGACTTGGACCATGTGCCCGTGGCTGCGGACACCTTGCGTGATTTGCAGGCCGCCCATGCCGCCGGCTGCGAACCCCACCTGGTGCGCACCGGCCGGGCAGCCCATCTCGACGATGCGGTGGTAGAGCAGTGGTGCAAGCAGGTCCCCGGGGTGCGGGTCCATGCCGATCTGTCGGCCATGGCCGAGCAACTGATCGCGCGCGACCAGCGAGTTCCGGCGACTCGAATGGAAGGTCAGCGCTGATGCGTGCCTTGTGGGCCCTGCGTTCGGCGCTGTACGTCGTGTTTCTCATGGCCACGGTGGTGCCGTGGGCCTTGGCCGTGTTGCTGTTGTCCATCGCGTGGCGGGGCCCGCGGCTGTACTGGGCCGCGGTGGGCTGGTTGCGCCTGGCCATCTGGGGCGCGCGGGTGATCTGTGGTGTCCGCGCCCAGGTGTCCGGCCTGGAGCACGTGCCCACGGCCGCGCAGGCCACTTCGGCGGTGCTGCTGGCGCCCAAGCACCAGTCCACCTGGGAGACGTTCTTCTTCCCGACACTCATGCCGCACCCGCTGGCCTACGTCTTCAAGAAGGAGTTGCTGAAGATTCCCTTCTTCGGCTGGGCCATGGGGCGGCTGGACATGGTCCATATTGACCGCAGTCGCCGTACCGAGGCCTGGAACCGGGTGGCGGAGCAGGGCCGCAGGCTGTTCTCTGAGGGCACCTGGGTGATCATGTTCCCGGAGGGCACCCGAGCTCCGCGCGGCGGCAAGGAAAGCTACAAGGCGGGCGCCTCCCGGTTGGCCATTGCCGCCGGTGTGCCCATCGTGCCCATCGCCGTGGCCTCGGCGCGCTGCTGGCCGCGCAAGAGCTTTCTGCTGCGCCCCGGGGTGGTGCCAGTGTCCATCGGTGAGCCCATCCCCAGCCAGGGCCGTCGGCCCGAAGAGCTGATGGCGCAGGTGGAGGCGTGGATCGAGGCCGAGATGCGTCGCATCGACCCCGAGGCCTACGGTCCCCAGTCCGGCCCCGGGCCGCACCATCGCTGAGCGCTTGCCATCTTGGGGTTTCGAGATGCCGCTTCGCCGTCCGCCGCCCGAGCATCCTCAACAGCTCTCGCTCTTTGCTGAGGGCTCGTCCCAGCCGCCTCTGCGCTCCGCGCCCCCAGCGCCCTCAGCGCCCTCAGCGCCCTCAGCGGCCTCAACGCCCCCTTCTTTTGCACACCCCCGGGCAGACCGCGAAATGGTGTTGGACGGGCATCGCGTGTCCTTCGAGCTGCGGCGGGCGCGGCGGCGCAGCATCGGCTTCGTGATCGGACCTGAAGGCCTCACGGTCAGCGCTCCGCGATGGGTGGGCGTGGGCGATGTGGAGGCGGCGCTGCGCGAGAAGGCCCGATGGATCCTGCGCAAGTTGCAGGAGCAGCAGGAGCGCTCGCGTCGCCTGGCCCAGGCGCGGGTGGACTGGAAGGACGGCACCACCCTGCCTTTTCTTGGGGAGACCGTCATCGTCGTGGTCGACCCTCGGGTGACAGGCGCCGTGCTGCACAGCGACGCCACGTCCTTGCCTGGGGTGCCCGGGCTCACCTTGCATGTGGGCCTGCCGCATGGCGCTGCCCCGGCGCAGCTACGCGACGCCGTGCAGAGCTGGCTGCAGCGGCAGGCTCGGCGCGTGTTCGAGGAGCGCTGCACCGAGTTTGCGCAGCGTCTGGGCGTGCAGGTGCGCCGGCTGTCGCTCAGCTCGGCCTCCACCCGCTGGGGCAGTGCGCGGGCCGACGGCTCCATCCGTCTGAACTGGCGCCTGGTGCACTTCGCGGTGCCGGTAATCGATTACGTGGTCGCGCATGAATTGGCGCACCTGCGGGAGATGAACCACTCGGGGGCCTTCTGGGAAGTGGTGCGCTCAGTGATGCCCGACTACGAGCAGGCCCGCGGCGCGCTCAAGACCGAGGTGTTGCCCGTTCTGGACTGAGCGCTTGTGAATTGCGCCCGCTCGGGCGCGCCGGAGGGCGTCACAAGTGCCGAGCCCCGCCGCAGAGGTGGCGGAAGTCTGTTCCGCCATTGGTCGCCCCTTTGTAACCTTTGGGGGAGTGACACTGCCCAGGGCCTTCTGGACACTCCTCTACAGCTGTCAAGAGCACCCTCTCCGGTCCATCCGGTGTCTGG
>CAISJH010000141.1 GCA_903885585.1 uncultured beta proteobacterium | reverse complement strand
CGGCCCGGTTTCTGCGCCCCATTTCAACGCCAGGCTGAGCAGCAGCTCCAGGCCGGTGGCGCCAGGTGTCGCTTCAGCAAAGGGCAAGTGCTTCTCGTCGGTGCCCACGGGCATGTGGTCGCTGACCAGCGCGTCCAAGGTACCGTCGGACAGTGCCGCGCGCAACGCATCCCGGTCGCGCTGCTGGCGCAGCGGCGGGTTCAGGCGCATGGCGGGGTTGAAGTAGCCGATGTCCACATCCGTCAGATGCAGCGAATTGATGCTGACGTCGGCCGTCACGGGCAGCCCTTCGGCCTTGGCGGCTCGCAGCAGCGCGATGCCCGCCGCGCTGGACAGGCGGCACAAGTGCACCCTCGCGCCCGTGACGCGCACCAGCTCGAAGATGGTATGCAAGGCGATGGTCTCGGCCGCCACGGGCACGCCCGACAGGCCCAGGCGTGTGGCAATGGCGCCGCTGGCGGCCACCCCCTTGCCCAGCCAGCGGTCCTGCGGGCGCAGCCACACCGTGTAGCCGAAGGTGGCGGCGTACTGCAGCGCGCGCTGCAGCACCAGCGTGTCGGTCAGCGCCACGTCGGCCTGCGAGAAACCCACGCAGCCGGCCTCGGTGAGCTCGGCCATCTCGGTCAGCGCCTCGCCCTGCAGGCCGCGGGTGAGAGCGCCCAACGGGAACAGGCGACAACGGCTCAATTTGCGAGCACGGAACTTGAGCATCTCCACCAGACCCGGCTCGTCCAGCGTGGGGTCGGTGTCGGGCGGGCAGACCAGGCTGGTCACACCCCCGGCAGCAGCCGCAGCCAGCTCGCTTTCGAGCATGCCCTCATGCTCCAGGCCGGGCTCGCGCAGGCGCGCTGCCAGATCCACCAGCCCGGGAGCGACGATGCAGCCCGTGGCGTCCACGACGCGGTCGGGCGTGAAGTCGGCTGGCACCGGGCCGATGCCGACGATGCGGCCGGCGGCGATGCGAACATCAGTGAGCTCATCACGCCCGCTCGCGGGATCGACGACGCGGCCGTTGCGGATGGCGATCTTCATGCCTCGTTCCCCGCGATGATGGACATGACGGCCATGCGCACCGCAATGCCGAAGGTGACCTGGGGCAGGATCACGCTCTGCGCCCCATCGGCTACACGCGAGTCGATCTCCACGCCGCGGTTGATGGGGCCAGGGTGCATGACGATGGCGTCCGGATGGGCCAGCGCCAGCTTCTCGGGAGTGAGACCGAACTTCTTGGCGAACTCGCCCGCGCTGGGCAGCATGGCGCCGCTCATGCGCTCGTTCTGCAGGCGCAGCATGATGATGACGTCGGCATCGCGGATGCCCTCGGCCATGTCGTGACACACCCGCACGCCCATCTCGCGCAGGTCGCCCGGCACCAGCGTGCGCGGGCCCACGGCGCGGATCTCCGGCACGCCCAGGGTGGTGAGTGCGTGGATGTCGGAGCGCGCCACGCGCGAGTGCACGATGTCGCCCACGATGGCCACGGTGAGCTGGGTGAAATCCCGCTTGAAGTGGCGAATCGTGTACATGTCCAGCAGGCCCTGGGTGGGGTGGGCATGCCGGCCGTCGCCGGCATTGACCACATGCACATGCGGGGCGCAATGCTGGGCGATCAGGTAGGGCGCGCCGCTCTCGCTGTGGCGCACGACGAACATATCGGCGTGCATGGCCGACAGGTTGGCAATGGTGTCCAGCAGGCTCTCGCCCTTGGAGGCCGACGAGCGCGCGATGTCCAGGTTCAGCACGTCCGCCGACAGTCGCTTGGCCGCGATCTCGAAAGTGGTGCGGGTGCGGGTGCTGTTCTCGAAGAACAGGTTGAACACGCTCTTGCCGCGCAGCAGCGGCACTTTCTTGACCTCGCGGTCATTGACCGAAAGGAAGGTGCTGGCGGTGTCCAGGATGTGCGTGAGCACCGCCCTGGGCAGGCCCTCGATGGACAGCAGGTGGATCAGCTCGCCGTGGCGGTTGAGCTGCGGATTGCGGCGCGAAAGCATCAGCGCTTGTCCCCCTTGTCCTCGACCATGAAACTGAAGCGGCCCTCAGGCCCGCGCGCCAGCGACAGCCGCTGCGAGGCCGGCAGCACGAGGCGGGCAGCGGCAAAGGCCGCGGCGATCGGCAGCTCGCGGCCACCGCGGTCCACCAGCACGGCCAGTTGCACGCTGGCCGGCCGGCCAAAGTCATAGAGCTCATTGACCACAGCGCGGATGGTGCGGCCGGTATACAGCACGTCATCGATCAACACGATGTGACGGCCCTCGATGGCGAAAGGCAGCTCCGTGGGCGCCGAGTCCCCCAGGCCGCGCGAACCAAAGTCGTCGCGGTGCAGCGTGCTGGAGATCACGCCATGGCGGCCCGCCAGGTGCAGGTCGGCCTGCAGGCGCTCGGCCAGCCAGGCCCCGCCCGACCAGATGCCCACCAGCGCCGCGTCTTCGCGCCACAGGCTGCGCACGCCGTCGCGCAGCTCGGCATACAGGGCTTCGGCGTCAAGCTGCAGCATGGGCAGGGTCCTGCATGGTTGAGGAGGAAGGTTCGTCAGTGGCGGCCGCACTGCGCAGAAACTGCTCGAGGATCAACGCCGCCGCGGCGGCATCAGCATCGGCCGCCCCGGCGGCCAACGCCTCGGTGGTGGTGTAGCGCTCGTCCACCTCGTGCACGGGCAGGTGGAAACGGCCGTGCAGCTGGCGCGCGAAACGCTGCGCGCGCCGCGTGTTGTCGTGCGCCGCGCCGTCGGGGTGAAAGGGCACCCCGACCACCAGGGCCGAGGGTTGCCACTGGCTGATGAGGTCAGCGATAGCAGCAAAGCGCGCATCGCCCTCGACGCTGAGGGTCTTCAGAGGCTGGGCCAGACCCATCAGCGAATTGCCGGTGGCCACCCCCACGCGACGGGTGCCGTAATCAAAGGACAGGTAGGACTGGTGACGGGAGGGGGAAGCCGCAAGGCCTGGCCGGGGCGCCGGGCGCTCAGGCATGCCCGGCCTCCTGGCTGAGCATCAGCGGGTCAAACCCCAGCAGGGACAGGGCGCGCTGGTAACGCTCTTCCACCGGCGTATCGAAGATGACCTTCGGGTCGGCGTCGACGGTCAGCCAGCCGTTACGGCCGATCTCTTCCTCGAGCTGGCCGGCGGACCAGCCGCTGTAGCCCAGGGTGATCATCAGGCGACGCGGGCCCGCACCGTTGGCCAGGGCTTCCAGCACGTCCTTGCTGGTGGTCATCTCCAGGCCACCCTTGGCGATGGCCAGGGTGGAGGTGTAGGGGCTCTGTTCGGTCCCGGTCTTCTCGTGCAGCACAAAGCCACGCTCGGTCTGCACGGGGCCGCCAAAGAACACCGGTTGCTCAGACAGTTCATCGCGGTCCAGCGTGAGCTCGACCTTCTCGAACAGGCTCTTGAGGGTGATGTCGGTGGGGCGGTTGATGACCAGGCCCAGGGCACCGTTCTTCGAGTGCTCGCACAGGTAGACGACCGTGCGGGAGAAGTTGTCATCGGCCATGCCGGGCATGGCAATGAGGAACTGGTTCGTGAGGTTGATCGAGTCCTCTGACATGGGCCGGATTCTATTCCGCGCGACACTTCCCAACATGGACGCAACCCCTACTGAAGGCCTGCTGTCAGGCGCCCTGGTGTGGTTCAGGCGCGACCTGCGTGCAGATGACCACGCCGCACTGCACCGGGCCCTGCGTTCGGCCCGCCGTGTCTGGTGCGCCTTCATCTTCGACACCGCCATCCTGGACACACTGCCGCGCGCCGACAGGCGTGTGGAGTTCCTGCGCGACAGCCTCGCGGTGCTGGACAGCGAGTTGCGAGCCCTGGGCGAGTCCCATGGGGTGGTGGGCGCCGCGCAGGTCGGACTGATCTGTCGGCATGGAGGGGCCGTCGACGAGCTCCCGGCCTTGGCCGCCCAGCTGGGCGTGCAGGCGGTGTACGCCAGCCACGACGACGACCCCTACGCCTTGAGCCGTGACACACAGGTGCGGGGTCGGCTGGCCGACCTCGGCGTGGCCTTGCATACCGTCAAGGATCATGTGGTCTTCGAGCGTGGCGAGATCCTCACCGCCAGCGGCACACCCTACGGCGTGTTCACGCCCTACAAAAACAGCTGGATCCGCGCGCTGACAGCCGCCCAAGCGCTGGGCGAGGCGAGCTCACCCCTGCGCGCCCATGCCGTGGCGCCCTGGGCCGGCGCCTTGGCGCCCCTGCCCGCGCAGGGCCCAGGCCTGAAGCTGGGCGTGCCCGGCTTGTCAGAGCTCGGCTTCCAGCCCACCAACCTGCACACGCTGCGCATGCCCGCGGGCTGCGTGGGCGGACAGGAGCTGCTGGCCGACTTTCTGGACGAGCGCATCGATCGCTACCACGACACGCGCAATTTTCCGGCCATCAAAGGCCCGAGCTACCTCAGCACGCACCTGCGCTTTGGCACCGTGTCTATCCGGCAGCTGGCGCGCGAGGCCTGGTCGCGCATGCAGGCGGGCTCAGCAGGGGCCGAGGTGTGGCTGTCAGAGTTGATCTGGCGCGACTTCTACCACCAGGTGCTGCACCACCACCCCCGAGTGGTGGGCCACGCCTTCAAGCCGGAGTACGACCGCATCGGGTGGGAGACCGGCAAGGCTGCCGACGCCTTGTTCGCCGCCTGGTGCGAGGGCCGCACGGGCTACCCCATCGTGGACGCGGCCATGCACCAGCTCAACGAGACCGGCTACATGCACAACCGCCTGCGCATGATCGTGGCCAGCTTCATGACCAAGGATCTGGGCATCGACTGGCGGCGCGGCGAGGCCTACTTCGCGGAAAAGCTCAATGACTTTGACCTTGCCGCCAACAACGGCGGCTGGCAGTGGGCATCCTCCAGCGGCTGTGATGCGCAGCCCTACTTCCGCATCTTCAACCCCGTGAGCCAGAGCGAGAAGTTCGACCCTCAAGGGCGCTTCATCCGCCGCTACCTTCCGGCGCTGAGCCAGCTGCCGGACGCCGCCCTGCATGCGCCCTGGCAGGCGCGCCCGGTGGACCTGGCCGCCGCCAGCTTCGTGCTGGGCCGGGACTACCCGCCACCCATCGTGCAGCACGACCAGGCGCGGCTGCGCACGCTGGAGCGGTACGCCGTGGTCAAGCGGCCGGGCTGACCGGTGCGGCGCGCGTCCCGCGCCGGCGCAGTCGGCCCGCGAGACGGATGACGTCGTCCACCAGGGTGTAGAGCACCGGAATCACCAGCAGGCTCAGGAAGGTGGAGGTGATCAGCCCGCCGATCACCACGATGCCCATGGGCGCGCGGAAGCTCGGGTCCACCCCCCAGCCCAGGGCAATCGGCATCATGCCCGCCGCCATGGCGATGGTGGTCATGATGATGGGGCGTGCACGCTTGCGGCAGGCGTCCAGCACCGCCTCATGGCGAGACAGGCCGTGGTCGCGCTGGGCCAGGATGACGTAGTCCACCAGCAGGATGGAGTTCTTGGTGGCGATACCCATCAGCATGATGAGGCCGATCATCGAGGGCATCGAGATGGCCGTGTGGGTGACGAACAGTGCCAGGAAGGCGCCTGGCACCGACAACACCAGGGCCCCCAGGATGGTGGCCGGCTGCACGAAGTCCTTGAACAGCAGCACCAGCACCACGTAGATGCACAGCACCCCGGTCAGCATGGCCAGGCCGAAGCTCTGGAACAGTTCGGCCATGGCCTCGGCATCACCGATGGTGGTGCGGGTCACGCCAGGCGGCAGGTTCTTCAAGGTAGGCAAGGCCAGCACCTGGGCCTCCACCTCACCCAACGGGCGCTGGTTGAGCTCGACCTCGATGTTGACGTTGCGCTGGCGGTCGTAGCGGTCGATCTGCGCCGGGCCGCTGGCCAACTCCAGCGTGGCCACGCTGCCCAGCGGCACCGGTCCGCGCGCGCCGGGCACGGGCAGCTGTCGCAGTACATCCAGGTCCGTGCGGGCCTGGGCGGGTAGGCGTACCACCACCGGCACCTGGCGCTGCGCCAGGTTGAGTTTGGCCAGGGCCTGCTCGTAATCGCCCGACGTGGCCACCCGCAGGGTGTCGCCAATAGCTGCAGCGGTCACGCCCAGGTCGGCCGCGCGGGCCGGATCCGGCCGCACCACCAGCTCGGGCCGCACCAGGCTGGAACTGGAGGTGACGTTGCCCAGGCCCGGAATGCTGCGCAGTTCGCGCTCCACCAGTTGGGCGTGTTCGGTCAATACCCGACCGTCCTCACCAGCCAACACGAGGATGTACTTGTTGCCGGCGGCCCCACCCAGGCCCACGCTGATGCGAGCCCCAGGTACCGCTTCCAGCGCCTGCCGAAGCTGCGCCTCGACGTCTTGCTTGGAGATGCCGCGCCGCTCGTCTCGCGGGGTGAGGTTGATGGTCAGTACCGCGGTGCGCACTTCGGGCACCCCACCCATGGCAAAGGGGTCGCTGCCGGCCGCACCGCCGCCCACCGCGGTATAGACCAGCCGCACCTGGGGGTGGCGCTGCACCACCTGGCGCGCCTGCTCCGCCGCCTCGGTAGTCTGGCGCAGGGTGCTGCCAGGCGGCAGGGTCAGCGTCACCTGGGTCTGGCTCAAGTCGTCCGGCGGGATGAATCCGG
>CAISJH010000140.1 GCA_903885585.1 uncultured beta proteobacterium | reverse complement strand
TACCCTGCCAACCTGGGCGAGTTGATGCGGCGCGCCGGCTTGCCCGAGCGTGCGGTCGAGCTGGGTCTGCGCGCCGTGCAGTTGGACCCTAACCATCTGGTGGGGCACCTCAACCTGGGCTTCGCGCTGCTGGACCTGGGCCGGGCGGAGCAGGCTCTCAGCCACTTCCGCACCGTGACGGCGCATGAACCGGCGCAACCCCAGGCCTGGTTTGGCACGGGCCGTGCGGCGCTGATGCTGCAGCGCATTCCCGAGGCCTATGATGCGCTGGAGCGCTGCCGGCGCCTGGCGCCTGACGACCCCGAATGTCGGCTCGCCCTGGCCCAGGCGCATCGCCTGCTGGGCGACCGTGCCGCAGCGCAGGAGCACCTGCAAGTGGCCGCGCGCGCCCTGCCCGCCCACCCGGGCGTGGTGGCCCTGCAAGCCGACCTGCTGCTGGAGGCCGGCCGGCTGGATGCCGCGGAGCAACGGGTGCGCGCCCACGTGGTGCCGGGCCAGCCTGCGGCGCCCGGCCTGCTCTACCGGCTGTCACTGTGCCGCCTGAGCCGGGGCGACTACCGCGACGGCTTTGCGCTGTACGAGTCACGGCTGAGTCTGGGGCCGTCCGATGTCTCCAACCGGATCCGCCAACCCGTGCTGCCCATGCCGCTGTGGCAAGGCCAGGACCTGCGCGGCAAGCGCCTGTTGGTGCTGACCGAGCAGGGCTACGGTGACCACATCCAGTTCTGCCGCTTCGTGCCGCGACTGGCCGCCGCAGGCGCTGAGGTGGTGATGGGGGTGGCGCCGCCGCTGGAAGGCCTGATGCGCTCCCTGCCAGGCTGCTCTCGCGTGCTCACGCGGCTGGACGATACCCGCAATGCTGGCTGCGACTACTGGGTCTTCGTGGGCAGCCTGCCGCAACGTTTGCAGATCGACAGGCAGCAACTAGACACCGGCGGCCCCTATCTGCGGGCGCGGGACGATCTGCGGCTGCGCTGGCGAGAACTCCTGGACCGCCGCGTGGGCCCGAAAGCAAGCGTCAAGCGCGTTGGTCTGGTGTGGGGCGGCCGGCCTGAGAACGAGTACGAGCGGCGGCGCGCCCTGCCCTTCGAGGCCCTGTTGCCGCTGGGCCAGGTGGACGGCGTGCGCCTGGTCAGCCTGCAGATGGGTCCGCGCGCGCAGGACTTGCAGCGCCACCCGGGCGCCTTGCCCATCGAAGTGCTGACAACGCAGGAGCTGGGTACCTTTGAAGACACGGCCGCGCTGATGGCCGAACTGGACGCCGTGGTCACCATCGACACCGCGTTCTCGCACCTGGCGGGCGCGCTGGGCGTGCCCACCCTGCTGCTGCTGCCCGAGGCGCCCGACTGGCGCTGGTGGCTGCAGCCCGAGACCTCCCCCTGGTACCCCTCGGTGCGGCTGTTCCGGCAGGCCAGCGCCCCGCGATGGGACGACGCCGTGGGTCGCGTGGCGCGCGCGCTCAGTCTCCTCTGACCACGCCCTCGCGCCGCGGGTCGGCGCCACCAAACCATCCGCCGCCCTGGCGCTGAATGGCCTGCAGCCCGCTGGTCATGTCGATCTCCTGCACCGCATGGCCGCGGGCCTTGAGTGCCTCCACGGTGGCGGCATCAAACCGGCCTTTCTCCAGCACCGTGGGGCCGTTGAAGCTGCCGAAGTTGGGCAGGTCGATGGCGCGCTGGGCGTCCAGGCCGAAGGCCAGCGTGCCCAGCAGCGTCTTGGCGGTGAAGTGGATGATGGCCGCGCCACCGGGCGAACCCAGGCTCATGAGCAGCCGGCCGTCGCGGCGGTCGAAGACCAGCATCGGGCTCATGCTGGAGCGCGGGCGTTTGCCCGGCTCCACCCGGTTGGCAATGGGCCGGCCCTGCGCATCCGCTGGGGCGGAGGAGAAGTCGGTCAGCTGGTTGTTGAGCAGGAAGCCTCCGGGCAGACCCGTGCCGCCATCGGCGAGGATGCGCGAGCCCCAAACCGCCTCGATGGTGGTGGTCATGGCCAGCGCCCTGCCGTCCCCATCCACGATGCTGAGGTGGCTGGTGCCGAACTCGGGCTGGTGCGGTTGGGGTGCCCAGGACAGGCGCTCCACCCCCGGCGGCCGGCCCGGCTGCGCCGTCTTCATGCTCTGCGCGCCAATCAGCGATGCCCGGGCCTGTAGATAGGCCGGATCGAGCAGCGAGGTCCAACGGCCGCCAGGCGCGGGAACGAAATCCGGATCGGCCACGTACTGGGCACGGTCGGCAAAGGCCAGGCGCGCGGCCTCGGTATAGCGGTGCAGGAACGGGGCGCTGGATGGGCCATCAGACGATGCCCCCGGGGCATCGGGCCCTAGCGCGTCCAGCATGCCGAGGATCTGCATCACCGCCAGGTGCCCGGAAGACGGTGGCGGAAAACCGCAGACGCGATAGGCCCGCCAGTCGGTGCAGATAGGCTCGCGCACCACCGGACGGTAGCCCGCCAGATCCGCAGTGCTAAGCAGCCCCGGGGTGGTGGGATGCTCGCGCACCCGCCGCACCATGTCCTGGGCGATGGGCCCGGTGTGCATCGCCGCACTGCCCTCGGCCGCCAGGCGCTTCAGCACCTGGGCCAGGGCCGGGTTGCGCAGGCGGTGGCCCACCGGGTGCGGTTGGCCATCGGTGCCATAAAAGTAGGCGGCGGCGTTGGGTGTGGCCTTCAGGGCCTGCTCGGCCAGCAGTTGGGTGTGCAACCGCGGGCTGACGGCAAACCCTTCTTCCGCCAACCGAATGGCCGGCTCAAAGAGGCGCGCCCAGGGCAGCTTGCCGTGGGCGCGGTGAGCCTGCTCCAGCATGCGCACCACGCCAGGCACCCCCACCGAACGGCCGCCCACCACGGCCTGCTGGAACGGCATGGGCTTGCCGTCGGACAACAGAAACAGGCGTTCATCAGCTGCTGCAGGGGCGGTCTCGCGGCCGTCCCAAGCCTGAACGGCTTTTCCATCCCAATGCATCAGGAAAGCACCACCGCCAATGCCGCTGGACTGGGGCTCCACGAGCGTAAGCACCATCTGCACAGCGATGGCAGCGTCCAGCGCGCTGCCGCCAGCCTTGAGCACCTGGTAGCCGGCTTCCGTGGCCAGAGGGTTGGCCGCCGCGACCATGAAGCGCTGTGCCGACCAGCCCGGCTTGACCGTCAGGCCCGAGGGGCCCTCCGGCAGGGGGGGAACCGATGGCAGGGCCAGTTGCGAGGAAGGTAGCGAGGAAGGCGCCGCACAGCCGACCAGCAGGGCCGCTGCACCCAGGACTCCCCAGCCCGCCCTGCCCCGGACCCGTAATGGCAGTGCCCTGACGCCAAGAAAACAGGCCGCTTTCGCGGCCCGGACACAAGCTTCGTACATGCGGCCCCCCAAGGAGGCGCAAGCTTACTGCAGCGGCACACCCGTCTTGGACTGCAATTCCTCGCGCGTCACGCCCGGAGCGATCTCCACCACCTTCAGGCCATGCGGCGTGACGTCCAGCACGGCCAAGTCGGTGATGATGCGGTCGACCACGCCCACGCCCGTGAGCGGCAGCGTGCACTGCGGCAGGATCTTCAGATCGATGGTGCCGTCCTTCTTCTTGGCCACATGCTCCATCAGCACCACCACGCTCTTCACGCCAGCCACCAGGTCCATGGCGCCGCCCATGCCCTTGACCATCTTGCCGGGGATCATCCAATTGGCGAGGTCGCCCTTTTCGCTGACCTGCATGGCACCCAGGATGGACAGGTTGATCTTGCCGCCGCGGATCATGGCGAAGCTGTCATGACTGCCAAAGATGCTCGAGCCCGGGATGGTGGTCACGGTCTGCTTGCCGGCGTTGATGAGGTCGGCGTCCACCTCGTCTTCGGTGGGGAACGGGCCGATGCCCAGCATGCCGTTCTCGCTCTGCAACCAGACCTCGATGTCGGCCGGCACGAAGTTGGCCACCAGGGTCGGCAGGCCGATGCCCAGGTTCACATAGAAGCCGTCTTGCAGCTCACGGGCAGCGCGGGCCGCCATTTCGTCGTGGGTCCAGGCCATGGTCAGACTCCTTCCTTGGCGCGGGTGGTGCGCTTTTCGATGCGCTTTTCGGGGGTGGCGTTGAGCACCAGGCGGTGCACATAGATGCCTGGCAAGTGGATGGCGTCGGGGTCCAGCGCGCCGGTCTCGACGATCTCCTCCACCTCCACCACGCTGATCTTGCCGGCCATGGCCACGGCGGGGTTGAAGTTGCGGGCCGTGCGGCGGTAGACCAGGTTGCCTGACCTGTCAGCCTTCCAGGCCTTGGACAGCGACACATCGGGCACCAGGGCCTTCTCCATCACGTAGGTGTGGCCGTCGAACTCACGCAGCTCCTTGCCCTCGGCCACCTGGGTGCCCACCCCGGTACGGGTGAAGAAGGCGGGGATGCCGGCACCGCCCGCGCGCAGGCGCTCGGCCAGCGTGCCCTGCGGCGTGAACTCCAGCTCCAGCTCGCCTGCCAGGTACTGGCGCTCGAACTCCTTGTTCTCGCCCACGTAGCTGGAGATCATCTTGCGGATCTGCCGCGTTTCGAGCAGCTGGCCCAGGCCGAAGCCGTCCACACCCGCGTTGTTGGAGATCACGGTCAAGTCCTTGGCGCCGGTGTCGCGCAAGGCGGCAATGAGCGCCTCGGGAATGCCGCAGAGACCGAAGCCGCCCACGGCGAACAGCTGCCCGTCGCGGACGATGCCTTCAAGCGCCTTGGCAGCGCTGGGGTAGATCTTGTTCATGCCACTTCCTGTGCCGGCACGGGGCCGGGGTTGAAATGCCGGCTGGCTCAAGCCACCGACCAGACGGATTATCTGGCGCGCCACCTTGATCGGCGCTGACGCCTGGCTGCCGCCGGGGTCTTGGCCGTGAGGCCCCCACCCGGCGCAGGCCTGAACTCAACTCACCAACTGCCGCAACCAATCCGGCAAGGGGGCCGACTTCTTGGCCGCATAGTCTGACCACACCGTGGTGGCGCCGCCTTCGGCGTAGACCACGCCGGGCTCGTCAGCCCGCTCCAGAGTCAAGTAGGTATCGAAGCTGCTGCGGCCCGGGTTGCACACGTAGTGCTTGGCCAAGACTTCGCCCGGGAACTCCAACTGCCGGATGAAGTTGCAGAAAGCGTTGACGATCAGCGGCCCCTGGCCCGCCCCCGGGCTGGAAGTCGCACCCACGGCGTACAGCCACTCCAGGCGAACGATCTCGAAATAGCGGAAGTAGATGGTGTTGTTGACATGGCCCATGGCGTCCATGTCGCCCCAGCGGATGGGGATCACCATCTCGTGGGTGAGCTTCTTGACTTCAGGCAGTGTGAATCGCATCGCAACGCTCTTGTGTCTTCAGGCAGACAACCCTTGCTGGGGGGTGGAGTCGAGACCCAGTTCGGCGCACAGCCGCTCGACCAAGGACTTGAGCTGCACCACTTCGGCGGCCAGCCGAGCTTGCTCGGCCTTGAGGGCAGCCAGCTCGCCGGCTGAGACGTCAACGTTCCAGGCGGCCCCGGCCACGGCGCCGCCACTGATGAGGACGCCGGAGGCCGCTGCCGGCAGGGCCACCTCGCCGCACAGCAGGTGGGCCCAGCGAGCTTCGCGCTCGCCCGGCGCGCGCGGCAGCTTGAGCACGCGCACCGGCTCACGCGTGGACAGTTCCTCCAGAAAGCCTTCCACGGAGGAGATGTCGGCAAACTTGTGCAACCGCTCCGTATTCAGCCGCAGCTCTGCTGCGGTCTGCGGGCCGCGCAGCATCAGCACGGCCAGCAGGGCCACCGATTGCCCTGGCACGCCCAGCCGCCGGCCCAGGTTGTGTTCAAACCGGACGACCCGGCTGCCGCTGCCCTCGAAGACCAGGCTCAAGGCCTTGAGGCTGTCCACCGCAGTCAGCACCTCCGCTTCCGTGGCCTCGATCACCGGTGAGCGGGCGGTTTTCTGATTGCACCCGGACACCAGCGCGTTCAACGACAGCGGATAGGTGTCAGGGACGGTGTGCTGCTTTTCCACCAGCACGCCAAGCACCCGCGCTTCCAGCGGAGTGAGGATTCTCAAAGGACCCATCGGAGAGCTCTCAGACCGCAAAGCCGTCATCAGCCTGGATGACTGCGCCGTTGATGAAGTGGCTCTCGTTGGCACACAGCATCATCAGCGCGGCGTCCAGGTCCTGCGGCTGGCCCACACGTTTACGCGGCAGCATTTGCACGAGCTTCTGGCCGGCCTCGGTCTGCCAGTGGTGGTGGTTGATCTCGGTGTCGATGTACCCGGGGCAGATGGCGTTGACGTTGATACCGAAGCGGCCCCATTCCAGCGCCATGGCCCGCGTCATGTGGACCACGGCCGCCTTGCTCATGCAATACACGCCGATCTGGCCCAACACCCGCAAGCCGGCCATGGAGGCGATGTTGACGATACGACCGCCCGTGAAGGTTCCGGGCGCCGTCCCGCGAGAGCGGGCGATCATGCGCTTGCCCACCTCCTGCGCGACGAAGAAGGCGCCCCGGGTGTTGGTGTTCATCACGAAGTCGTAGTCCTCAGGCTTCACATCCACCAGCTTCTGGGTGGTGCTGACGCCAGAGTTGTTGATCAGGATGTCGATGGTGCCCATCTCGGTCTCGGCATGCGCCACGGCGGCCTTGATGCTGTCGTGATCGGTCACGTCCAGCTGCACCACATGAGCGTCGCCCCCTGCGGCCTCGATCTCGGCGCGCAGCGTCTTGAGCTTCTCCACACGCCGCGCGGCCAGCACCACGGCGGCACCGGCCTGGGCCAAGGTGCGCGCAAACTGCTCGCCCAGGCCGCTGGAAGCCCCCGTCACCAGGGCTACGCGCCCGGCAAGATCGATCTGGTAAGACATGTTCTTCTCCTCTGCAGACGCCGGTGGCGGCGCTGTTCATCACGTGCTGATGACGATAGCACGCCACCTAGAATCCAAGGCATTGCTCAACCGGTGCCATGACGCCGGAAAGCCCCTGAGGAGAGACCTGCATGACCGCCCCCATGACCCCCCCCATGACCTCCCAACAGATCCTGGACCAGTTCGGCCCGCGCGAGGGCATGGAGTACGACGTGGTGGTGGTGGGCGGCGGCCCGGCGGGCCTGAGCACGGCCATCCGGCTCAAGCAGCTGAACCCTGAGATTTCGGTGGTGGTGCTGGAAAAGGGCTCGGAGCCCGGTGCCCACATCCTGTCAGGCGCGGTCATGGACCCGCGCGCGATGGACGAACTGTTCCCCGAATGGAAAGAGCGCGGTGCCCCGCTGAACCAGCCCGTCACCGCTGACGAGGTGCTGTTCCTCGATGAAAAGGGCGCGCAGAAGACGCCCGACTGGCTGGTGCCGGGCTGCCTGCACAACAAGGGCAACGTCGTGATCAGCCTGGGTGCGGTGACCAAGTGGCTGGCCGAGCAGGCAGAAGGCCTGGGCGTGGAGATCTTCCCTGGCTTCACCGCCGCCGAAGTGTTGTACGACGAGGCCGGCGCGGTGCGCGGCGTGGCCACGGGCAACCTCGGCATCGGCAAGGACGGCCAGCCGCATGACGGCTTCCAGCTGGGCATGGAGTTGCTTGGGAAGTACACGGTGTTTGCCGAGGGTGCGCGCGGCCACCTGGGCAAGCAGTTGATCGCGCGCTTCCACCTCGACGAGGGGCGCGACCCGCAGAGCTACGCCATCGGCATCAAGGAGCTCTGGGAGATCGACCCCGCCAAGGCCAAACCGGGTCTGGTGGTGCACACCGCCGGCTGGCCGATGGATGAACACACCTACGGTGGCGGCTTCCTCTACCACCTGGAAGGCAACAAGGTGACGCTGGGCTTCGTCACCGGCCTGGACTACCAAAACCCCTGGATCAGCCCCTTCGAGGAGATGCAGCGCTGGAAGACGCACCCGTCCATCCGCGCCCACCTGGAAGGGGGCAAACGCATCGGCTACGGGGCCCGCGCCATCACCGCCGGCGGCCTTTTGAGCCTGCCCAAGCTGGCGTTCCCGGGCGGCGCCCTGGTGGGCTGCGACGCCGGCACGCTGAACGCCGCGCGCATCAAGGGCAGCCATGCCGCCATCAAGACCGGCATGCTGGTGGCCGAGGCCATCGCTCCGGCCCTGGCCGCAGGCCGGGCCCACGACGAGCTGGCTGCCTACCCCGAGGCCTTCAAGAAGAGCTGGCTGCACGAAGAGCTCAACGCCAGCCGCAACTTCAAGCAGTGGTTCAAGAAGGGCAACACCGTCGGCGCGGTGATGACGGGCATCGAGCAGTGGCTGCTGCCCAAGCTCGGCTTCAAGAGCCCGCCCTGGACCATCCACCGCCACGCGCCCGACCACGGCCGGCTGCACGCAGCCAGCCAGGTGGCGCCCATCCGCTACCCCAAGCCCGACGGCGTGCTCACCTTCGACCGCCTGAGCTCGGTGTTCATCAGCAACACCAACCACGAAGAAAACCAGCCGGCGCACCTGACGTTGAAGGACGCCTCGGTGCCCGTGGCCATCAACCTCGAGCGCTACGCCGGCCCCGAGAGCCGCTACTGCCCGGCCGGCGTGTACGAATACGTGAAGAACGACGACGGCAGCGACCGCCTGCAGATCAACGCGCAGAATTGCGTGCACTGCAAGACCTGCGACATCAAGGACCCGACGCAGAACATCGTCTGGGTCACCCCCGAGGGCGGCGGCGGGCCGAACTACGCGGGGATGTGACGGCCGAAGGCCGACGCAGGCCCCGCAACTCTCAGTTCCTGGGGATGTGACGGCCTTCAGGCAGGCGCAGGCACCGCACCTGCGAAGTTCTGGGGATGTGACGGCCTTTGGCTGGCTTAGGCCGGCCAGTCCTTCAGCGACTGTACGGCCGCCTCGACACCGCCCGGTCCGAAGCGAATACCTTGCACCGTCATGGCCGCCTCGATGGCGGCCAGGCAACCCAGGATGGAGGCCGGGTTCTGGTCACCCAGGTGACCGATGCGAAAGCCCCGCCCCTGCAGCGGCCCCAGCGCCCCGGCAAAGGCCACCTGAAAGCGCTCACGCGCCACAGAGCGCAGGGCGTCGACATCGGTACCGGGTGGCACGGTCACGGTGGTGACGGACACCGAGCGCGCCTGGGGCACCTGGCAGAAGAATCCGAGAGCTCCCGCGCTGCTCCAGGCCTGGACGGCCGCATGCACTGCACCGGACAGCCGGCGGTGGCGTTCGAACACGGCCTCGAGCCCTTCTGCAAACAGCAGATCCAGCGCCACCTGCATGCCCGCCACCAGGGTCTGTGGTGCCGTGCCGCAGAACTTGCGGTAAGAGAGTTCACTCTGCCGGCGGACCCAATCCCAGTAAAAGCGCGGCGCAGGATTGGCTTGTGACACTGCCATGGCCCGTGGGTTGACAGCGATCAGGCCCACGCCGGGCGGACACATCAGACCTTTCTGCGAGGCGCCCACCACCACGTCGGCGCCCAGCGCGTCCATCGAGAACGGCGCCGCACCCAGCGAGGCCACCACATCCACGACGAAGAGCGCCGGGTGGCCGGTGGCGTCCACCGCACGCTTGAGAGAGGCCAGGTCGGTGGTGACGCCGCTGGAGGTGTCGGTGTGCACCACGAATATGGCCGCAATCTCACGCGCCGTGTCGGCGCGCAAGGCCTGCACCACGGCCGCTTCGTCAATCGGCAGGCCTTCGATCCAGGGCGTGCGCACCACCCGGCGGCCCAGCGCCTCGGTCTGCACCGCCCAGGACTCTGAGAAGTGGCCCGTGCCCGGCACCAGGGCCGCGCCGCCCAGGGGCAACAGGTTCTCGACCACCGCTTCCCACACCCCATGGCCGTTGGAGGCATACAGGAACACGTCGCCCTGCTCGGTGCCCAGCAGGCGCTTGAGGCCTGCCTCGCAAGCCGCGATGGTGCTGTCCACGCGTGGGTCGGCCAGATCCATGGGCTGGCGGCACATGGCCCACAGCACTTCGTCAGGTACCGGCGTGGGGCCAGGAGAGTGCAGGAAGCGCCGGCCGGGGATGCGATTGACTTTTGAGGAGCTCATACCCGCATCCTATGCCGTG
>CAISJH010000139.1 GCA_903885585.1 uncultured beta proteobacterium | reverse complement strand
CGCATGGCCCGCCAGTGGCGCCAGGCCGATGCCGCTGCGCGGGCGGGCCTATCGCGATCCACCGCCATCCTCATTGAGCAAGGCGACCCTGGCCGCACGCTGGCGCAAATCCTGCGCTACCTAGAGGCCATCGCTCCTGGGCTGCCCCTGCTGAACCTGCTGCAAGAAACAGACCCCTCGCTCACCGCGCTCGCCGCCCGTGAGCGCACACAGCGGGTGCGCGCCTTGAGCCAGGCCGAACTCAACAAGCTGGATTTCTGATGGCCGCCACCCAAGACGAACTGGCGGTATTTGCCTGGCTGCCTGGCCAGGCCGAAGGGCGGTTTGTTCCGGCTGGGTTGCTGACCCTCTCGGAGACGGTTTGCGCCAACCCGCAAAACCGCGAACTCGCGTCGCGCTTTGCGTATGGCCTGGGCTACCTCAAGCGCCTTGCCGCCATCGAGGTGGACCCGGTCAGCCTGGGCCTGGGCAACCGGGACGCCGTGCGCGGCCAGGCGCTGTTTCCGGTCCATGGGCTGGGCGAGTTTGGTGGCATTCGCGACGCTGCTCCCGACGCCTGGGGGCGCCGGGTGATCGAGGCCCGCCGCAAGGTCCCGGCCAACGCCCTGTCCGAGGCCGACTACTTACTGGCCGCAGGGGGTGACCGCGTGGGCGCACTCGACGTTCGCACGTCCATCACCAGCCCCGATTCACCTTCGGCCAGTGACCTGCATTCCCTGCCCTATGTGATGCAGGCTGCGCAAGCCGTGGAGCAAGGCCTTCCTGTGCCCGCCCACCTGGAACCCTACTTGGGTGCCGGGCCTTCTGCCGGTGGCGCGCGCCCCAAAGCGTCCGTGCGCGACGAGCAGGGCGCTATGTGGTTGGCCAAGTTTCCCGCCCATGGCGATGCTTTTGACGTGGCCCTGGCCGAAAGCTGCACGCTGGAATTGGCACGCCGCTGCGGGCTCACCGTGCCCGAAGTGCGCTACATCCAGATCGGCCAGCGCCCGGTCATGCTGATCCGCCGCTTTGACCGCTACTGGGCTGCGCCGGGCGAGCTGCCGGAGGCCACCACCGCCCTGCACGACACCCGGCCCGGCCCCGGACTGACCGAGGGGCGATTGCCCTATGTCAGCGGGCTCACCCTGGTCGCCTGTTCCGAGTGGGAGTCGCGCAACAAGGGCTACCACGACCTGGCGCACGCGATTCGCCAATACGTTCACCCCTCGCGCATCCAGGCCGACGCCCAAGAGCTGCTGGCCCGCCTGGTGTTCAACATCTTCGTCAGCAACGACGATGACCACCTGCGCAACCACGCCTTTGTGCGCGACCCGCGCCTGAGCGGCTGGCAACTGAGCCCGCTCTACGACGTGGTGCCCCGCCCCGGCGTGGCCCACGAGCGCATGCTCCACCTGGAAGTGGGCGACCAAGGCAAGCTCGCCACGCTGGACAACGCACTCAGCCGCTTCGCGGCGTTCACGCCGTCGCGCGCACGGGCTTTGGAGATCATCCGACGCGTGTGGGGCGAAGTGCGGCAATGGAAAACCACGT
>CAISJH010000138.1 GCA_903885585.1 uncultured beta proteobacterium | reverse complement strand
GGCCTCGGTCACCCGGGGCAGTGCCGTAGCGCCGCTGGCGTGCTCGGCCAGGATCGCCTCCACGGCGGCCTGGTGCCGGGCCTCGCGCGCGCGGCGCTCCACAGCTTCACGCATCAGGGCGGTGATCACCGCACTCTTGTTCTGCCCTGCAAACGCGGTGTGAAAAGCTCGTTTGACGTCTTCTGGGACGCTGAAGTTGACGGTGGACATGGGAGCAGGGCGTCAGTTGTTGAAAAATTCAACAATAGCACGCAGACCCCCTGCGCTGCCAGCACGGCCTCTGCAACCCTTGTCTGCACCCCTTGAAATCCCGGCCGCTGGACGCATCACTTGTCCATGAACACTGACGCCCTGCACATCGCCTGCGCCCACTGCGGCGCCACCAACCGCGTGCCCGCCGCCCGGCTGGCCGAAGACCCCACCTGCGGCCGTTGCGGGCAGGCCCTGCTGGCCGGCGAGCCGGTAGAGCTGACCGACGCCAACTTCGAGGCCGTGGTCGGCAAGACCGACCTGCCGGTGGTGGTGGACTTCTGGGCGCCTTGGTGTGGGCCTTGCCGCATGATGGCCCCAGCTTTCGAGCAGGCTGCCGCGCAGCTCAAGGGGCGCGCCCTGCTGGTCAAGGTCAACAGTGACGACAACCCGCTCACCTCCTCACGCTTTGGCATCCGCAGCATCCCCACCCTGGTGAAGCTGGACCACGGGCGCGAACTCGGCCGGCGCAGCGGCGCATTGCCAGCCGGGCAGATCGTGGCATTTGCGGCGTAGACGCCGCGCCGACCCCTCGGGGCGGTCGGCGGCGTTGCGGGCAGCCCTTACGGCGTGCTGGGAGACGACGGCCTCACCAGCGCCCGATGAGGATGTTGATCATGCGCTCGTGCGCATGGGTGCGGTCCTGCACTTGCGCCGTGGTCTCGGTGGCACGGCGGCGGCGCTGCAGCATCCACTCCAGCAGCTGATCCTTGAGCCGCCGACGCACGGGCTCGTGCGCGGCATCGCTGCCCAGGTCCCTCAGTTCCTGTGGGTCGTCCTGCAAGTCAAACAGCTGCGGGCCATAGCCCTCCCAGACGATGAGCTTGTGGCGCTCGTCGCGCACCATCCAGCCGGTGCACTCATGCGGCTGACGGCTCAAGAAATGCCGCGCCTCCCGGTAGGCGTAGTCCAGCGAGCCGAACACCGCCTCGCGGCCCAGGGCCGGCACCTGGCCGCGCAGCAGCGGCAGCAGGGATCGGCCCTCCAGCCGGTGCTCGGGCAGCGGCAGGCCCAGGGCCTCCAGGACCGTGGGCACGACGTCGATGCACTCCACAAAGTCCTGCCGCACCTGGCCTGGCGCGGCTGACGGGTCGCACACGATGAAGGGCACGCGCTGCACGGGCTCGAAGAAGTACTCCTTCTCGCCCAGCCAGTGGTCGCCCAGAAAGTCGCCGTGGTCGGCGGTGAAGACGATCAGGGTGTCGTCCAGGCGCCCGAGTTCGCTGAGCGCGGCCATCAGCCGGCCCATCTGGTCGTCGATCTGCTTGACCAGCCCGGCGTACACCGGCCGCACGGTGCGCCAGACCTCGTCACGCGCAAAGCTTTGCGACTCCTCCAGCCGCTGGTAAGCGGCATGCACGGGGTGCGGGTTCTGGCGCTCGGCCTGGCCGCGCACGGGCGGAGCCACCTCGTCGGCGCTGTAGAGGGCGTGGTAGGGCGCCGGGGCCTTGTAGGGCCAGTGCGGCTTGATGTAGGACAGGTGCAGCACCCAGGGCTGCTCGCCGCGAGTGCGGATGAAATCGATGGCGCGGGTGGTGAGGTAGGCGGTCTCGGAATCCTCCTCGCGCACGCGCGCCGCCAGGCCGGCGTTGCGCAGCAGCCAGCCGTTGGCCGGCTGGCCGTCCGGGCCGACGCTGCCGATCACGTGGTCGGTCCACGGCCGCTCGCTCGTATAACCGCGTGCCAACAGGTGGGCGCGGTAGGGGCTGTCGGCCGCCATCTCAAAGTGGCCTTCATAGCGCTCCAAGGGCGTGAAGCCCCCTTCGAGGAAGCGGGTGCGCGCCGCGGCATCGTCCAGCTCCAAGCCTCGCTCCTGCAGCGCGGCGCGGTGGGGCACCACGTGGGTCTTGCCCAGCAGCGAGCACTCCAAACCCGCGGGGGCCAGGTAGTCCCCCAGGCTCAGCTCGTCCAACGGCAGGGGCACACGGTTCCAGGTGACCCGGTGCGACATCGGGTAGCGCCCGGTGTAGAACGAGGCACGCGAGGGCCCGCACACCGCCGAGGTGACGTAGGCACGGTCAAAGCGTGCGCCCTGCGCCGCCAGGCGGTCGATGTGCGGCGTGGTCAGCGCGCCCGAGCCGCCGTAGCAGCCCAGGTGGTCGGCGCGCAGCTGGTCGCACATGACGAACAGCACGTTGCGGACCTTGCGTCCGTGGCGCCCCTGCACCGGGCCGGGTTCGCTCGAAGAGTGGGTATCCATGACGGGCCTCGGCAAGAAGGCGATCAGCGCCGGTAATCGGTGGTTACGGTCAAGCCGGCGTCGACCTCGCGGCGCAGCGCGGCAAGCACGGTGCGCGCCACACGGGGGTCGATGCGCGAGCGCTTGCGGTCCTGCCGCGTGCGCTCGCGCACTGGCGCAGACAAGATCTCGGGCGGCCCGGTCAGCGCCTGGGCGTCGCACTGCGTCTCGCAAGCCCGCTGCAACAGCCACATCGCAAAGAACCCCGTGGGCACATCGGGCCCGCAGCTCAGCAACCCGTGGTTGCGTAGGATCATCATCTGGCGTGGGCCCAGGCTGGCCGCCAGGCGCTCCATCTCACCCTCGTGCACCGAGACGCCCTCGAACGGGTGGTAGGCCACCTCGTCGGTCAGCATGGCGCCGTAGAAGCTGTCGTGCGACAGGCCCTCGGCCTTGCAGGCCACGGCCATGCCCTCGCGGGTGTGGGTGTGCAGCACCACATGGGCGTCATCGCGGTGGCGGTGCACGGCACCGTGCACCACGAAGCCCGCCGCGTTGACGGGCCAGAGCGTGGGGCGCACGGGGTGCCCGTCCAGATCGATCAGTACCAGGTTGGAGGCGGTCACCTCGTCGTAGCGCAGCCCGAACGGGTTGATGAGGAAGTGCCGCTCGGGCCCAGGGACGCGGGCCGTGATGTGATTGAAGATCAGGTCGCACCAGCCCAGACGGTGCACCACCCGGTACAGCCCGGCCAGTTCGATGCGCAGCGCCCACTCGTGCAGCGGGATGCCCTGCGGCGGCGCAACCCCAGTGTTGCAGGCGTCGTAGGCGTCGGCTGCAGCGCCCTCGGTGGCTGCAGGGGCGGTCGCATCAGCGGGTGCGGTCATTGGGGTCTCTCATCAAGGTGGGGGGCGCCTGCGCAGATCCCGGCTGCGCTCGGCAGCACGGGCCAGATCTCGCACCAGGCGGGTGGTGGGCATGGGCACCCGCAGACGCTCGGCCAGCTCCAGCGGGGCGTCGGCGATGGCGCCGAGTTCCAGCGGCCGGCCGAGGTCGAAGTCCTGCAGCATGGACGTGCGAAAGGCGCCCAGACGTTGACCCACAGCGATGCGCGCCTGCACGTCCAGCGGAAAGCGCACGCCCAGGCCCGCGCCCAGGGCCATGATCTCGAGCATCACCGCCTCGATCAACGCGCGCAGTCCGGGCTCTGCAAAGAGGCGGTCCAGGGTGGCGCCGCTGACCACCGACAGCGGGTTGGAGGACCCATTGCCCACCAGCTTGGACCAGACTTCGTCGCGGATGGACGGGTGCACCTGCGTGGGCAGCCCGCCGGCGTCCAACAGCGCCGCCAGTGCCGTGGCGCGCGGGCTGAGGCTGCCATCGAGTTCGCCCAGGGTCAGGCGGCCATCACCCGCCTGCCGGATCCAGCCCGGCTCCACCACCTCTGCGCCCAGGTGCACGACCGCGCCAAGCACCTGGCCCGCCGGCAGGGATTGCCACAGTCGGCCCCCCGGATCGACGGCTTCGATGGGGCCAGCATGGGGCCCCTTGACCCCGTGGAACAGCCACCAGGGCAGCCCATTGACCAGCGGCACGACGGTGGTGCTCGGCGAGATCAGCGGCGCCGCAGCCGCCAGGGCGCCGGGGAGGTCTTGCGCCTTGACGGCCAGCAGCAGCACGTCGCAAGGCGGCTCGTGGCCCAGGCCGGCGCTCAGGTCGACCACCGGCACCTTCAGGCGCTCATCGAGTTCGCCCACGGACAAGCGCAAGCCTTGTGCCCCGATCGCGGCCAGGGCCGCACCCCGCCCCACCAGACTCACGTTGGCACCAGCCAGCGTCAGGCGCCACGCCACGACGCCGCCAATGGCGCCGGCGCCGAACACCACGATCCGCGTTGACATCAATGCGGGCCCTCAGTCCAGCTTGATGCCCAGCGTCTTGATGACGCGCTCGAAGCGCTGGCCGTCTTCCTTCATCTCCACGGCCATGGTCTTGGGCGAGCTGGTGAACATGGTCAGGCCGCGGGCTTCATAGACCTTCTTGAACTCGGGCGTGGCCACGGCCACCAGGGCCTGGCTGATGCGCTCCACCAGCGCGTCCGGCGTGCGACCTGGCGCAAAGAAGGAGAACACTGTGGACGGGATGCTGCCGGCCTTGCCGCCGGCCTCCACGATGGTGGGCACGTCTGGCAGGTAGGTGGAGCGGCGCTCGTCCCCGATGACCAGCACGGCCACGGGCTTGCTCTGGGCCAAGCGCTGCGCGGAAAGGCCCCCCGTCATGATGGCCTGCACCTCACCGCTGAGCACGCCGTTCATCGCGGGGGCCATGCCGTTGTAGGGGATGTAGTTCAGGCTGATGCCCTCGGACTGCGCCGCCATCTCCATGCCGATGTGGTTGACGTGGCCGTTGCCGGCGATGGCGACATCCACCTTCTTGGGGTTGGCCTTGGCAAACGCCACAAAGTCACGCCAGGTGCGCGCCGGGAAGGTGGGGCTGGTCACCACAAACAGGCGCACGCCCGCCATGTCGGTCACGGGTTTGAGCTGTGTGGCGCTGTCGTAAGGCAGCTTGCTGTAGAGCAGCGGGTTGGTCACCACCGCCAGACGGTCCACCATGAGCAGGGTGTTGCCGTCACCCGGCGCCTTGGCCACCACCTCGGTGCCGATGATGGAGTTGGCCCCGGGGCGGTTCTCCACGATGACGTTCTTGCCCGTGGCGGCGCTCAGGCGCTGGGCCACGTCGCGCGCCAGCACGTCGGGCTCGGCCCCGGGAGGGTAGGGCACGATGATGCGCGTGTCCGCGCTGGGCCAGGCTTGGGCGGCGGCGGGCGCTGGGGCCATGCTGGCCACGCACAGCGTCAGAGCGCAGCCTAAGACGGAGGTCAGAGCTGAAAGTGCAGCGAAAGGCTTCATGAGCGATCTCCTCAAGAGTGAGACAGGGGCGGGTGAGCGGGTGAGAACGGAGCGGGAAGGTGGCGTGAAGGTGGGGGGAAGGCAAGGCGACGTCAGCGAGCTTGCGGTGCCGAGGTCAAGCAGCGGCCAAAGTGGGCAGGGGTGACGGTGTGGCTGACGGTGTGGGTGCCGAAGTGGGTGGGTGTGCAGAGCTTGCGAGCCGTTCCCCGGGGGCGGACCCAGCCTCGGCCGGCGGCACCCACTGGGCGCAGAACGCCGACAGGTCACGCACCAGCGTCTGGGCCAAGCCGAGCGCCGCGACCATGCGGTCGGGGCGGATCAGCACCCAGTCGGCGCCGCAGGCGTTGAACCACAGGTGCAGGCCGTTCTCCACATCCTCCACCAGCGCAGCCCCCGTGGGCGGCGCGGCCTTCATCTGCAGGGCCTGCAGGCTGCGGCTGCGGGAGGCTGCCACGCTGCGGCAACCCAACTGCTGGAGCCGACTCCGCAGGTCTGGCGGCAGCGTGGCGTGCAGGTCCTGCTGCCAGCTCAGCAGCGCAAAGCCTGTGCCCAGCACCTCGTCCAGCTTGACCACGCTGCCGTCCAGCCGCTCCACCGGAGGCTGCACGAAGAGGCGGCCCACCCGGTCGTCCAGGCGGGCGCTGTGCGCCTTCTGGATCACGCCCTGGGTGATGCGCGGCATGGGCTTGAACTTCATCTGCAGCACGTAGTCGCGCACGCTGGGCACATCCTTCACCGCGAGCATGAAGCGGTCGCGCAGCCAGGCCAGCACCGGGTTGGTCACCGACAGGGCAGCACCGAAGAGGTCGGCCAGCTCGATCATGGCCTGGGCGTGGCGCTGGCGCTCGTCGTGGTAACTGGCCAGCGCTTCGGGCCGCAGCCGCCCCTGGTGAATCCAGGCCAACTTCCAGGCCAGGTTGAAGGCGTCGCGCAGGCCCGCGTTCAGGCCCTGGCCGATCCAGGGCGGCGTGATATGGGCGGCGTCGCCCGCCAGCGCCACACGGCCCTGCACAAAGGTGCGCGCCACACGCGAGTTGTGGGTGTACACGCGGGCCCGGATCACGTTCAGGCTTGAGGGGTCGGCCACATGGCGGCCGAGCAATTCACGCACCTTGGCCGGCGCCAGCATCTGCTCGCCGTCCTCACCCGGAAACAACATGAACTCCCAGCGGCGCAGGCCGTAGGGCAGGCGCAGGCAGACGTAGGGTCGCTTGGGCTCGCAGTGCAAGGCGGTGTAGGGCGCATCCAGCGGGTCCTGGTCGCACTCGATGACGACCCACTTGCGCGGGTGGGTCTTGCCGTCGAAAGGGATGCGCAGCAGGCTCTCGCGCACCGTGCTGCGGCCGCCGTCGGCGCCCACGACGAAGCTGGCGCGCACCGTGCGCTGCATGCCCGTGCTGTCGCGCAGCGTGGCGCTGACACCCTGCGCGTCCTGCCCGTCCTGCTGAACCTGCTGCAGGGCCATCAGCTCGGTGCCCAGCTCCAGCGTGACGTGAGCAAAGCGCGCCAGGCCGGCCCGTAGCGCCCGCTCGCCCAACGGCTGCGAGAACAGGTTGCGCCGGCACCAGCCGAACTCGCGCGTGGACGGCAGGATCTCGGCAAAGCACTGCTTGCGCGCAGAGTACATGCGCAGCGGCACGTTCTGGATCATGTCCTTCAACAGGGCCTGCGCCACACCGGCAGCCTGGAAGGCGCGCATCGCCTCGTCGTCCAACCCGACGGCACGCGGGTAATCCAGGATCTCGGGACTGCGGTCGATGACCAGAGCCGGCACGCCATAAGTGCCCAACAGGTTGGCGATGGTCGCGCCCACCGGCCCGGCGCCCACGATCAGCACCGGGACCTGCGGCATGCCCAGGGTCTGGGTCATGAGGCGGCGCCCGGACCTGCTGCGGCACGGCCTGCGCCAGGGGCAGCGTCGGCCTCGGTTGAGCCAGAGGGTGCGCCAGCGTCGGCGGCCTCTTCCAGCAGGAACTCGCGCGCCACCCGGTGAAAGACCTCAGGCTGGTCGTCGTGCACATAGTGCCCGGCGTCGGCGATCTCCACCCAGCGCAGGCGCGGGTTGGCCTCGGCCATGGCCTGCGCCATGTCAGGCTGCAGATAGTCCGAGCGGCCACCGCGCACCACCAGGGTGGGGCAGGCCAGAGCGCGCACATGCGGGGCGAGATCCGCCACCTGCGCGG
Source organism: uncultured beta proteobacterium (assembly GCA_903885585.1). GTDB lineage: Bacteria > Pseudomonadota > Gammaproteobacteria > Burkholderiales > Burkholderiaceae_C > Rubrivivax. Next base: position 4,488 of record CAISJH010000138.1, on the reverse strand, counting down.
GGTCGGGGTTCAGGCGCACGGCGGCGATGCCGGCGAGGTCGTAGCGCCAGGTGAAGCCGGTTCCTTCTTCGGCGCGGCGCGGGCGCAGCATCTCCTGCAGGCGCTGCTGGCGCGCGGCCTCAGGCACGCTGGGCCGCAGGGCGCGCATGTAGGCGCTGGCGGCCTCCCAGCTCTCAAAGCCCGCGGGCGTCTGTTCCAGCTCCCGCTTGATGCGGCCCGCACCTGGTGAATGTTCGAAGGCGCCGGGCCCGGCATCCTCGATCAGCAGGCGCCTCACGCGCGCCGGGTAGGTGCTGGCGAAGACGATGGCGTTGATGCCGCCCATGGAGTGGCCCAGCAGGTCAAAGCGCGCCAGGCCCAGCTGGTCGGCCACCGCCAGCAGGTCGGCCACGTAGGTGGCGGTGACGTAACGGCGCTGCGGATCCCAGCCGCTGCGGCCCCGGCCGCGCTGGTCGAAGGCGATGACGCGCCGCTGCGGTTGCAGCGCCTGCGCCACATGCACAAAGGTCTCGGCATACCCGCGAATGCCGTGCAGCATCACCACTGCCGGCGCGTCGGGTGCACTCGGCTCGCCCCACTCGGTGACGGCGATGGACAGGCCGTCCACCTGCAGTGTGTGCTCGGTTCGGCGGGTCATGGAAGGAACCTCACACCAAGCCGTCCTCGCCGCGGATCTCGCTGGCCTTCAAGCCGCCCAGCCGGGCCTGCAGGCGCCCGCGCGTGGCAAAGGCCCAGATGACGATCAGCTCGTCGCGGTTGGGCGCGTCGGGGAATGTCACCGTCATGGTGTCGTAGTGCGAGCGCACGTACAGCGCATCCTTGTGCGCGAGCGGCACGTCAATGGGCGTGCCCGGCCCGCCACGTTTGCCAGACGACGGCACCCAGGCCTTGCCACCCCCCAGCGCCGCGCGCACGGGGTTGGCGGCGGGGTTGGTGAGCAGGGCATTGCCGTGCTCGTACTCGCCGTCCACACCCACCAGGCAGGCCTTGCCATAGCTCTCGATGGCCTGGCCGGCGGCGGCCTCGCGGATGCGCCGCCCGAACTCCTCGCCCAGCAGCGGTGACGGTGTGATGAAGGACGACAGGTCGGCCTCGAAGCGGCCGGCAAAGGGGTTGTGCAGCGCCGCCGCGATGACGATCTTGCGCAGCGGCGCGCCGTCAGCCAGCGCGCCGGACTCGGTGGCCAGTGTGTCGTCCACCTGCAGGAACCACTTGCGGATGTGGTACGGGCCGAAGTTGGGGGTCTTCATGGATCGGGGCCTCGTGAATTCAGTTCGGTACCGCAAGTCGCATCACAGCGGCTGCAGGTCGATGGGGTTGCTGGGTGCGCCATGCAGGCCGAGCAGGCGCTTGCCTTCGGCATCGTCCTGCACGGTCTCGCAAAAGAACTCGAAGCGGTGACCGTCGGGGTCGGTGAAGTACACGCCGATGCCCACGGCATGGTCCGTGGTCTTGACCACCGGCACGCCCTTGGCCAGCAGCATGCCGTACAGGCGGCGCAGTTCGTCCAGGCCGCCTTCGATCTCCAGGCCGTAGTGCTGCAGGTTGACGGTACCGCGGCTGTGCTGACCATCGGCGCCGGGCTCAGCGCGGATCAAGGCGATGTCGTGGTGCTTGGTGCTGAAGGACAGGAAGACCCACTGCGGCCCGCGTGCCGTCACCTGCATGCCCAGCACGTCCTCGTACCAAGGTGCGCTGGCGTAGGGGTCCTTGACGAACAGGGCGATGTGGGTGCGGCGGATGCGCGGCACGATGCCCAGCGCGGTGACTGAACTGTTCGCGTCTGGAGCAGCAGGCTCGGGAAGGTTGGCCGACAGGGGGTTCATGGCTTGCACGCTTTAAGGCCGTTCACTGCGTTCAGGCGATGGACTGCGCATGCGCCGTCACTGGCGCAACGAAGGGCGTCCAGGCCACGGCGGTGATCTCGCTGAAGTCGCGCCACTCCTTGAACCAGCTGCGCCCACCGTCCATGGAGCGGAACAGGTGGCCGTACTTGGTGCCGGCAAAGACCAGGCGGGGATCGGCCGCGTGCACGCCGAAGGCCCAGAAGGTGGAGTTGGGGGCTGTGTGCTGGATCGCCGGAGCCCAGGTGCGGCCGCGGTCTGCAGACCGGTAGATGCGGCTGCGCGTGCCCGGGGTGGCGTCGCCGATGGCGATCAGCAGCGTATCGGGCTCGTCCAGCACCGGCTGCACGGTGCGCGTGTAGTACATGCCGTCAAAGCGCGGCCGCGAAGCTTCGCCCGCCCACGTAGCGCCGCCATCGGTGCTGGTGTAGACCGAGTTCACCGTGAGCACCAGGTGGGTCTTGGGGTGGGCCGCACCGGCCGGAAGGATGCTGAGCGCGTGGATGTCGGGGCTGGCGATGCCGCTGTGCTCGTGGTCCACGCGCTCCCAGGTGTCGCCCAGGTCGCGGCTGCGCCAGGCGCCCCCCTCCTCGATGCCGAACCAGACATCGCGGCCGTCATCGGGGTCGAAGCAGATCGACAGGATGCGCGGCCGGTTCACGCCGCGGCAGAACTCGGGGATCTCGATGGGCAGGCGCTGCCAGGACTGGCCCGCATCGGTCGAGCGGAACATCACCGCGCGCGACGGCGCGCCCGTGCCGGCCAGCACGTGCCGGGGGTTGTTGGGATCGATGGCCAGGGCCCATACCGTCATGCCGTCGGCCGGCGAGCTCAGACGCTCGAAGTGCGCACCGCCATCCGTGGACAGGCAAATGCCGGCGTCCGCCCCGGCAAACACGCGCGACGGGTCTTGCGGGTCCACCGCCAGAGCCCGCACCACGCCGTCGAACTCGATGGCCTCTTTCAAGCCCAGCCGGTGCCAAGTGGCGCCGTCGTCCACGCTGCGCAGGATGCCCTGCCCCGCGGTGCCCACCAGGATGGTTCCCTGCATGTCGGTTGTCCTCTTGGAATGCGCTCTTGAAATGCGGGATTCGAATGTGCTCTGGACTCAGGCGCTCTGGCACCGGCCGTTCACATGAAGATGCCGCGCGTGATGCCGCCGTCCACGCCCAGCGACTCGCCCGTGATGGCCGCGGCCCGCTCCGAGGCCAGGAACAGCACCGCATCGGCAATCTCCACCGGCTGCAGCGTGCGCCGGATCGGTGTGACCTTGCAGTAGTTGGCCTCCACCTCTGCCGGGCTCAGGCCCTGCAGCTTGGCTTCGCGCGCATAGAGCTCGTGGATGTGCGGGGTGTCCACCACGCCGGGGTGAATGACGTTGACCGTGATCCCGTGCGGGCCGAGCTGGTCGGACAGGGTCTTGGTCAGGTGCACGATGGCCACATTGCGCAGGCCCGACAGCTGCTTGCTGCCCCGGCCGGTGAGGCCGCCGATGTTGATGATGCGGCCATAGCCCCCTTGCTTCATGAAGGGCACGGCCGCCTTGGCGCAGCGCATGTAGCCCACCACCTTGATGTCGATGTCGCGCAGCAAGCCTTCGGGGTCGGCCTCCTCGAGCGCGCTGCGAACCAGCCCACCGGGGTGGGCCGCGCCGTTGACCAGGATGTCCAGGCGGCCGAAATGCGCCGCGATGGTGGCCATCGCCGCCTGCACGCCAGCGGTGTCGCTCACATCCACCGGCACCGCCAGCGTCTGCACGCCCGTGGCCTGCGCGATCTCGCTCGCAGCCCGCTCCAGCGCCTCGCGGCCGCGGGAGATGAGCGCCACGTGCACGCCCTCTTCGGCCAGGGCCTGCGCCACGGCGCGGCCGATGCCCAGGCTGCCCCCTGTTACCACGGCCACCTTGCCCTTGAGTCTCAGATCCATCGCTTGCTGTCCTTGCTGTTCAGGGGTGGTTGTGCCGGGGGTGCGGGGTGTGGGGGGTGTGCGCGGCGCGCGCGCACGGGGCCGTGCAAGACCCGGTCACAGCGCCATCTCCACCAGGGTGGGGCCCGGGCGCACCCAGGCTTGGTCGAGGGCGGCCTGCAGCTGCCCTACCGTGGCGGCGCGGTGCCCCGGCACGCCGTAGGCCTGGGCCAGGCCCACCCAGTCGATGCAGGGGTTGGCCAGGCTGGTCAGGGCCGCGGCCGCCTCGCTCAGCGGTGCCCCGCCACGGCGCAGCTCGTTGCGCAGGATGGCGTACTGGTGGTTGGCCGCCACCAGCACCACCACCGGCAGTTGCTCATGCGCCAGGCTCCACAGCGTCTGCACGGTGTACTGGGTGCTGCCGTCGGACACCAGCGCCACCACGCGGCGGCCTGGGCAGGCGATGGCCGCCCCCAGCGCCACCGGCAGGCCCTGGCCGATGGCCCCGCCCGTGTTGGTCAAGGTGGTGTGCGGCCGCGCGGCAGCCGAGGCCGCGTAGAACGGGTAGCCGCAGGTGCCGCCCTCGACGGAAACGATGGCCTGGTCCGGCAGGGCTGCGGCCAGGGTGGCGCCGATCAGCGCCGGGGTCAGCGCAGCGTCTGGCGCTGGGGCTGCCATCTGCGGTGCCATGGTGCTGACAGCAGGTTCACTCCATGCGGGGGCACCCAGCCCATCGGCC
>CAISJH010000137.1 GCA_903885585.1 uncultured beta proteobacterium | reverse complement strand
TCCCCAGCGCCTTCCAGGATCACCGTCCCTACGCCGTATGCTCGTTTGCCGGCGGGTGGGTGCTGGTGGGAGCGCAGCAGGCGGGCCTGTCAGGCGAGGTGGCCCTGGCCGCGGCCGCCCTCACCGCCACCGGTCTGCGCGCGCTGGCCCTGGCCACGGGCTGGCAGTTGCCACCGTGGCGGGCGGGCTAGCCGCCGCGCTGAACAAACGCGCTGAACAAACGCGATGAACAACAGCGCTGAGCAATCGCGCGACGGCGCCCCGGCCCGGGCATCAGGCCTTGATCCAGCCTTGATCAGGCCTTGGACAGTTGCGGCTGCGCCCCAACGCTGGGGCGGCGCTCCAGACCCGTGAACGCAAAGTCCACCTCCGGTGCCAGGCCCGCCACGATGCGCGCGATGCTCTTGCCCGAGCCGCAGGCATGGGTCCAGCCCAGCGTGCCGTGGCCCGTGTTCAGGAACAGCTTGCCCACCTTGGTACGGCCGATGAGGGGCACGTTACTGGGCGTGGCTGGGCGCAGGCCGGTCCAGAACTGGGCCTGCTCGGTATCACCGGCACCTGGGAACAGCTCTTCCACGCGGCGCACGATGGCCTCGCACCGCACGCGGTTCAGGTCGCGGTCGTAGCCGTTCAACTCCGCCGTACCGGCGATGCGCAGGCGGTCGCCCAGCCTGGAGAACACGAGCTTGAACTCGTCGTCAGTCAGCGAGACCTGGTGCGCCATGGAGGCGTCCTTCACCGGCATGGTCACCGAGTAACCCTTGGCCGGGTAGATGGGCAGCTCGATGCCCAGCGGCTTGGCCAGCAGCGGGCTCAGCGAGCCCATGGCCAGCACGTAGGCGTCAGCGCGCAGCCGGCGGAAGCGGCCTTCGTTATCGGTGGCTTCCACGTGGTCGATCTCGCCGCCGGCCGTGCGCAGCGCCGTGACGGTGTGGCTCATCAGGAACTGCACACCGTCCTGCTCGCAGCGCTTGACCAGCTCCCGCGCAAACCGGTTGGCGTCGCCGGACTCGTCTTCCGAGGTGTAGGTGGCGCCCGCCAGCTGGGGGCGGATGTGCGCCAGCGTCGGCTCGATCTTCACGGCCTCGTCAGCCGAAATCACGCGTCGGTCGCAACCCAGCTCGCGCATCTGCGCGGCCGGCGCCTCGGCGGCGTCAAACTCCTCCTGGCTCGTGTAGAAGTGCAGGATGCCCTGCGTGCGCTCGTCGTAGGCAATGTCACGGTCCCGGCGCAGTTGCTGCAGCGTGTCGCGGCTGTAGGTGCCCAGGCGAACGATCTGCTCGATGTTGTGGCGGGTGCGCGCCGGCGTGCACTCGCGCAGGAACTGCAGGCCCCATCGCCACTGGCGTGCGTCGGCCCGCAGGCGGAACAGCAGCGGCGCGTCTTCCTTGCCCAGCCACTTCAGCACCTTCAGCGGCGCGCCCGGGTTGGCCCAGGGCTCGGCGTGGCTGACCGAGATCTGCCCCCCGTTGGCAAAGCTGGTCTCCGCCGCAGCCGAGGCCTGGCGGTCGACCACCGTGACCTCGTAGCCCTGCTGGCGCAGGAAGTAGGCCGAGGTGACGCCGAGCAGGCCGGCGCCGAGGACGATGACTTTCATGGCGGTTTCCTTCGCTGACAGAGGGGGACGGGGGTGGAGGGCGGTCAAGAACAAGCGCAATGGAAGTCATCGTAGGAATCGCAGATCAATCCGTCCATTGCATTCTTTATTGAGTTTCGATGCGCCGGGCGTTATGCTTTGCCCGTGACCCTCGTTCAACTGCGACATCTCATCAAGCTTGCTGAAACCGGCTCCTTCCGGCGTGCGGCCGAGCTGAGCTTCCTGACGCAGCCCGCCTTCAGCCGCAGCATCAAGGCCCTGGAGGACGAGCTCGGGCACCGCTTGTTCGACCGCCGTGGTTGGCGCAGCGAGCCCACGCCGTTTGGTGAAGAGGTGCTGGACCGGGCACGCCGCCTGGTGCAGGAGGCCGACCACCTGAAGGAAGATGCCCGGCGCGTTCAGGAGGGCATGACCGGCACCATCCGCCTGGGCCTGGGATCCGGCCCCGGGGCCATCCTGACGTTGCCGCTGCTGCGGCACATGGCCACACACCACCCGCGGGCGCACCTGGAGTTGGCGCGCGCCAACACCGGGCTGTTGACCCTGGCGCTGCGCGAGCGCCGGCTGGACGCGTTGGTGATCGACGCGCGCTCGCTGCCCCCGGCGGAGGACATCGAGGTGCAGGCCGTGGCCGAGTTGCGGGGGGCCTTCCTTTGCAGGCCGGACCACCCGCTGACCCAGCGCACCGGCCCGCTGCCCTTTGGCGACCTGCTGGCCTACCCGCTGGCCTCCACGCCCTTGAGCGACGAGATCGGCCGCCTGCTGGTGGAACGCTACGGCCCCAAAGCGCATCTGGAGCACTGCGTCACCCTGCGCAGCGAGGAGATCGCCGCGCTGGTGGCCGTTGCCGAGGTCACCGACACCGTGGTGCTGACCACGCGCGCGGCCGCGCCCTCGCTGGTGGAGTTGGAGCTGAGGCCGGCCCTGCAGGCCAACGCCCGTTTTGCCCTGGTGACGCTGTCTGGGCGGTCCGAGCCGCCCCTGCTACCGCTGCTGAAAGACCTTATCGCGGGCTGGCTGAAGTCGTGACCTGCGCTGGTTGGCACAGGAACCGCTCGGCCAGCCGCACCCAGAAGGCGCTGCCAATGGCAATGTTGTCGTCGTTGAAGTCGTAGCCCGGGTTGTGGACCATGCAGGCACCGGCGGCATTGCCGTCGGTCCCATCGCCATTGCCGATCAGCAGGTAGCTGCCCGGGCGCTGTTCCAGCATGAAGGCGAAGTCCTCGCTTGCCGTCAATGCAGGGGCCTGGGGATTCACACGTTCGACGCCGACGAGTTCGCGCGCCACCTGGCGGGCGAGTTCCGTCTCGGCCGAGGTGTTCACCAGCACGGCGTAGCCGTCGCGCCAGTCCACCTGGGCCTGCCCGCCGAAGCTCTCCGCCTGGGCTTCGGCCAGGGCGTGGATGCGCTGCCTGAGCTGTTGCCTCACGCCCCGGTCCAGCGCGCGCACGCTCAATTCCAGCCGGGCCGTGCCCGGGATCACGTTGTTGGCGGTGCCGGCGTGCAGCTCGCCTACCGTCACCACGGCGGCCTGCTGCGGGTCCACGTTGCGCGACACCACCGTCTGCAGTGCCATCACCAGGCTGGCGGCAGCCACCACGGGGTCGGCTGCCTTGTGCGGCATGGCACCGTGACCACCCGTGCCAGTCAGCGTGATGGTCACGTCGTCGCTGGAGGCCATGGCCGGCCCTTCGCGCAACCACAGGTGGCCCTGGGGCACGCCAGGCATGTTGTGCATGGCAAAAACGGCGTCGCAGGGAAAGAGATCGAACAGGCCTTCTTCGATCATCCGGCGGGCGCCGCCCGCGCCCTCTTCGGCGGGCTGGAAGATCAGGTGCAGGGTGCCGTCGAAGCGGGCACTTTGGGCCAACACCTGGGCGGCAGCCAGCAGCATGGTGGTGTGGCCGTCGTGGCCGCAGGCATGCATGCGACCGGTGCACACACTCGCCCAGGGGCGGCCGGACGCCTCCTGGATGGGCAGCGCGTCCATGTCGGCCCGCAGCCCCAGGCGCCGGGCGGACGTACCACGCACCAGGGTGCCCACCACGCCCGTCCCGGCCAGGCCGCGGTGCACGGTGTAGCCCCAGCTCTCCAACTTGGACGTCACCAGGTCAGACGTGCGGTGCTCCTGGAACGCGAGTTCCGGGAAGCGGTGAATCTCGCGGCGCAGGGCGACGAAGTCGTCAACGGCTGGCAGCAGCCCTTCCAGCATATGGCCCATGGCTCGTCTCGATCCGGGTGGTCGGTTGGGGAAGGCGGGGTGCGCTAGCTGCAACAGCCTGGCGCACCCAGGCAAATCCTTACTGCGCCTCGAGCTTGATGGCCTTGGCGATGGCGCGGAAGCGCGCCGTCTGGGCGTCGTACTCCTTGGCGGCGTCGGCCAGGGACAACATCGGGGGCACCGAGCCGCCCAGCTTCTCCAGCGCGGCCTTGGCAGCCGCGTCGCTCATCGCCGTGGTCAGGGCCTTGTTCAGCGCCTGGACGATGGGTTCAGGGGTGTCCTTCTTCACGAAGTAACCCGTCCAGGTGTTGAAGGCGAAGTTCTTCACCGACTTGCTGTCATTGACCGCCGGGTACTTCTTGAGGAACTCGGCCTCGGGCTTGCCAGATTGCGCCATGGTCGCCAGCACCTTCAGGCGGCCCTGGTCAGCCAGACCGATGCTCTGCTCGCCCACCACGACAAACGCCACATCGACCATGTCGCCGCCGATGTCCTGCAGCAGCGGAGCCAGTCCCTTGTAGGGCACGTGCGTCAACTCCGCGCCAACGAGCTGCCCGAAGTGCGCGCCCACCACGTGATAGAAGGAACCAATGCCCACACTGCCGTAGGTCAGCGGCTTGCCCGCCGCAGCCTGCTTCTTGGCCAACGCCACCAGTTCGTCGATGTTGTTCGCGGCCAGCCCCTTGCGCGCCAGCACGGCCATGGGGAAGCTGCCAATCATTTGCACGAAGCGGAAGTCCTCGGCCTTGTACTTCACGGCCTGCAGGGCCAGCGGGGCGAGGATGAGTTCGTTAGGTGAGCCCTGGTACAGGTACAGGCCGTCAGCCGGCGACTGCAGCACCTTCTGCGCGCCCAGAGCGCCGCCCACACCGCCCAAGTTCTCCACGATCACCATCTGGTTGAGCGTCTTGCCCAGCGGCCGCTCGACGATGCGGGCGATCACGTCGGACAGCCCCCCGGCCGGGTAGGGCACCATCAGGTTGACAGGCTTGGCCGGGAACGCCTGCGCCAATGCGACGCTGGGCACCACGCTCAGCGAGAGTGACAGGGCTGCCAGCAGACCTGTCGTCGCCTTCTTCATCCAGTTCATGTTGTCTCCTCGGCCCTCAGGGCCTGTGTGCTCGGTTTGCGGTGTGGGCTCCGGCCCACCGGTGGCCGCTCGGAAGGACCTCTGCCCGCCGGCCGGTTGGTGAACCAACGCGGAGCGCATCGTAGAAACCGAAACTTTGCGCGTCCAATGCATACTTTTTTGTATTTCGATGCATTGAAAGCATGTGGATCGTCGGGAGGTACCTCCGCACCATCCGGCACTTCGGGGTTCTCAGTGCGAACAGAAACGGAGAACGGACCGACGTCTCCACGGGGCCATCCAGGGCCGACGGGCGCCAGGCCCTGCCCCCTACTGCCCCCTACGGCGGCGCCTGAAAGTGAAAGCCTGGGAGTGGCCCTGCGCTCTCGAGCGGGCCGTGACCGTCAGCCGCGCAGAAACTCCCACAGCGCCTGGGCCAGCGGCTTGGTGTGGCGCGCCATCTCAGGCCGCTCGCGGTACAGGCGGATCTCCATCGTGACCTCGAAGCTGCCCGGCGCGGCCGCAGGCACCAGACGACCGGTGCGCAGCTCATTGCGCACCGCGCTGGCAGGCAGGAATGCGAGGCCGTGGCCCTCCACCGCCATCGCCTTCAAGCCTTCGGCCATGTCCGCCTCGTGCACGGCCTCAAGCCCCCCCGCCTCGCCACCGGCCTGGCGCAGGATCAGCTCCACCATGCGCGCCATGTAGGCGCCCTCGGCATAGGCCAGGAGGGGCACCACGCCGCCGCTGGGCAGCGGCAGCCTGAACATGGGATGGCCGGCCGCATCGGCGCAGGCATACGGCGCCAGCGTCTCATGGCCTAGGCTCAGCATCTCGTAGCGCTCTGGGCTGAGTTGCAAGGGCTGGCTGGCGTGGTGCAGCACGATGAGCAGGTCACAGGCGCCCTCGGTCAGGCGCATCGCGGCGTCATGCACATTGAGCGCGATGAGCCGCGTTTTCAGCGCCCCGAAGCGCGGCCGCAGGTCCATCAGCCAATGAGGGAAAAAGGTGAAGGCCAGAGTGTGCGGCACCGCAAAGTCGATCACGTCCTGCCCGCTGGCCTGGTGGCTGCGCGCGCTGTTGCGCGCCACCTGCACCGAGGCCAGGATCTCCAGCGCCTGCGCATGCAGCGCCTCGCCGGCAGACGTCAGGCGCGTGGGGTAGGAGGAGCGGTCCACCAGATCCGTGCCCGCCCAGGCCTCCAGCGACTGGATGCGCCGGGAGAACGCCGACTGCGTGACATGCCGCAACTGCGCCGAGCGCGAAAAGCTGCGCGTCTCGGCCAGGCTCACGAAATCTTCAAGCCAGCGGGTTTCCATGGGCGGGAGGAGAGAAAGCAACGCCATAGAAGTCGCCAACGCGGGCTCGGCGACCAGGCGCAAGAGCTGGAACAGGTCTGAAGACGTCGGGCAACCAGCGAAAGCCTCACTCGGAGTCAGCAACTCGAAAAGCCGCTTCAGACCACTGAAGCAGAACCTCGACGAGCGTCAGTGTCGATGCCTCATTCAGTAGAGCCTCCTGGTGACTCTCGTACCGAAAAGCCACGGCATACGGATTGAGCTGGCGAAGAGCTGTTCGGTCCGCGGGTACTTCCAGCCCGCGTTGCGCAGCCAAGTCTGCGAGGTAATCGAGATCGTGGGTTCTGCTGACCACGCCGCCCGCCAGGATGATTCGGCATTTGATGAACTTCTCGCAGGCCTGCTGAGCCAGAAAACCAATCGTCTCGGGTGCAGCACGCCGGCTCTCGATGAGCAGTGTGCAGGCCAGATGATCACGACTGCCGGCCTCGAACAGCTGTAGGGCCTCGGCAACCGCAGATAGGGTCACCGCCGGGATGCCTCGAACAGCACTAGCCCGCTGGTCACAGCGCTGTATACGGCCGAGCTTGTCCACGAAGACCTGCGCTCGAATTCTTCGCGCGGGTACAGGAGGATGTCGACCCCTGTACCGATGTACCCCACCGCCTGCCGCAGTCGGCCATATTCAGAAGTGAAGTCGGGAATTTCTTCTTCTACGACCAGAAGGTCCACATCGGAGTCCTCCCGGGCCCTGCCTTCGGCGCGTGACCCAAAGAGGATGACTTTCAGGGGGGCATGCGCTACCGCCACCATCCGGTCCACCGCCGCCTCGATGTCCTGCTGGGTCACCAAGGGAACACTCCTTGAGTAAAAAATGAAAGGAAGGATAGCAGGCAGCCCACGATCGCTCCAACCATCACAGCTTGAACACCCCAACTGGCAGCCGTGCGCTGCCAAGCGGCGAGCAGCGGGGTACTGCCGTAAAGCGCTCAAACCAATCGCCAACGGCCCTTGCGTTGGCGCGCCAAGGCCGACAAGGCCTTGGTGAAGGCTGCCCAGCGCACTCCTTAGGTCGTGCACAAGTTGCTACGAATCCCCAAGCTCCGCGCCGAAGTTGTTGCCTTGGCCACCGCACAATGCTTCAAGGAAAGCAGATTGCCGCGAAGCTGCCCCTCGCCATTACCGGTTCCCGGCCAGTACCTGCCGCTGGCGATCGGCGGCTTCTTGGCATCTCATCGCGTGGATCTTGGGCAAGAGATAACCTCATCGGCTTCGCCAGCATGTAGCGCTGCGGCGGTAAGTATTCACAGCACCTACCCACGGGCCGCTGTACGAACTCGGACCCTTGAGGGGCAGCTCCAGGCTCCAGGTCGCGTATCGCGTCTACTTCGGCACGCTATCGACGTGCTGCGTCGGTTCGACGCGAAGCGCTGCCGCTGCTGCCCGCCCCGGGTTGAAGCCGTTCACCACGTGCGCTGACGCGTAGCCGATGGACACGCCACAGATCAGCCGGTAGGGCGCCGGGATATCGAAGGCTTCGCGCACTGGTCCAGCCCAGGTGGCCAGAGCCCCCTGCGCGCACGTGGCCAGGCCGCGGGCATGCGCCGCCAGCATCAGCGTTTGCAGGTAAACACCGGCGTCGAGCACCGAGAATTCGCGCAGGCCCCTGTGCGCGAACAGGAACAGCGCGGTCGGTGCGCCGAAGAACTCGAAGTTGCGACGCATCTGGCGGTCGCGCGCCGCCCTGTCGTGGTGTCCGACGCCCAGCATATCGTAGAGGCCGCGACCGGTCTCGCGGCGGCGCTGCTGCAGGTCGTTCGGGTAGGTGAACTGGGTGGCGAAGTCGCCATCCGGTAGCCCCTTGCGGGTAAGGAGCAACTTGAGCTTGGCCAGCGCACCGCCATGCTGCGCTGCCATGCCGCGATCGAACAGACCGCAGAGCTCGTCGGCCAGCCGGTCGCGCAGCGCGCCGCTGGCTACCGCGACGCGGTAGGGCTGCGTGTTGGACCAGCTCGGCGCCCAGCTGGCGTCCTCCAGCACAGCGTCGAGCACCTCTTGCGGTATGGGTTGCGGCAGAAAGTCGCGCACGCTGCGCCGGCTGCGGATGAGCGCCGACAATGCGGCCGCTTCGACCGCGCTCATGAGCTTGCTCCGCGCACCACCGGGAAGCTCTCGTGCTTGCCAAACCAGTCCAGCACCTCACGCCATAAAGGCTCGGACTTTCGGCGAAAGTACCCCATGTGCCCGATCGGTCCCAGGCCACGCTGCGCCGGATCTATGTCCACCGCCTGCCAGCGTGTGTTGCGGTAGCCGGCCATGAAGGCATCGCGCGAGGCTGGAGAAGCCCACAGATCGTCCAGCGCGTTGGCTGCGACGATGGGCGTGGTGATGCGGTCAAAGTGCGCCGCGACATGTGACATGGCTGGGTCGTCAAAGAAGTAGCGCGGATAGCGGCACCAGTGTTTCCAGTCGCGGTACACGCCGAGCGGCAGATCCTCACCGAAGCCCAGCCGGCTCCATGCCAGGTAGCCATGCCAGCGCACCAGCAAAGGGCCTACGATGTGCCACATGATGGCGACCTTCAGGCGCTCGGCAAACGGCATCCAACCGTGCCAGCCCGCACCGGTGGCAAAGGTGTAGAAGCGGGCCACGCGCTCGGCGTTGGGCAATAGGCCGAAGGCGTGACCGCCAAAAGAGTGGCCCACCATGAACAGCGGCAGGCTCTCGTGCGCCATCGCATCGACGGCTGCGACCAGGTCCTGGTGCGCCCAATCCAGGTAAGCCATCCGGAATCCCTTTAGAGAGGCCGGGCGGGACAGGCCGATGCCGCGGTAATCCAGCGTCAACGTGGTGTAGCCGTGCGCGCTGGCGAACTCGGCAAAGGCCTTGTAAAAGAGCTGCGGCACGCCAGTGGCGCCCGCGACGACAAGGTGGCCGCGCACGGGGCCGCGGGCGGCGTATCGCAGCGCGGTGATGGGGACTCCGTCGTGTGGGTTCAGGATCAGGGTTTCGGCAGCGGCCGCCGGGGATGCGTTCGAGACAGTCATCACTTCAAGCTTTTGGTGTGTTGCGCCCGTCCAGGGCTAGCCGTAAGAGGCCGACCAGCGCCTCGGAGGTGTCGCGCATGGCCTGGACGTTACCGGCCACTCGGGCCTGCACCAGCGCACCCTCATAGGCCGAGACGATCAGCGCAGCAGCGCCGCGCGCCTGCTCATGGGTAATACCGGCGCCAGCAAGCGCGTCGGCCAGGCGCGTACGGATGGCGGAAAAGCCACCGGCCAACGCGGCACGGATTGCCTCGTCATCGGGCGTGGACTCCAGCGCTATGGTGGCTAGCGGGCACCCGCTCGCGAAGCCGCTGCTGGCCAGCACCCGCTGAGCCTGGGCCATCCAGGCTCCTAGCGCATCGGCCGGATCGCCGGTACGCTGCAGCAGCTTGTCGAGATCGGCGCAAAGTTTCGCCACCACCGTCTCGATCGCACACACTGCGAGTTCGGCCTTGCCGCCGGGAAAGTGGTGGTACAGCACGCCCTTCGGCGCCTGGGCAGCTGTCAACAATTCGGTTAGGCCGACGCCGTGATAACCCCGCGTGCGCAGGGCATCGAGCATGGCCGCGACGAGGCGATCGCGCGTACCGGGGGTTGGGGTGGATATGTCTTTAGCCACACCAAGAGTCTATAGACCGGTCGGTCTATTGTCAATCGACGGTTTCTCGTGGCCCTAGTGCTTTTGCAACTCTGGACATCCTTGGTATGCAGAAGTGCCGCGATTGCCGATATCGACGAAATTCTTCTGGGTGGGCAACAGGCGCCTGGCTGGATCTCGTCAGTACGCCCCTCTCATCGTCGGCTCTAACGCATGGAAACGGGGGTAGCTCATAACGCGTCTGGGTCGAATTGAGCCGACCACGGCCTGCAGGACCGGCCGTTCATCGGCTCTGCTCCGCCGGCGTCTGCAATCGGGACTAGGTCATACTGGTTGTCCTGGCCGCAAGCGGGTACATGCAAATAACCGTATTGCGACGTCCCGCTTTGCCCTTCTCGTATTCACTCCTTGCCGGTCATTGTTCGGCTCTCTGCAGAGCACTCGCGAGGCCACGCCGGCGTTGCCTGAGTTCAGTCATCGGCGCGTGAACAAGGTGGATGACGCGATGGTCGGCGGCCACTACACCCGGTCATAAGTGCCGCCGGTCCTAGGTCACGGCGTAGCCTGCTCGCTGGGCGCGGTAGAGGCGCCGAAGCCGAGCTTGACCAATGCCTGGCACATCGCCTGCCGCGGCAGCGTCTGCGGCAGCAGGCCGATGCGCTCCGTGAGCGAAGTACCGTCGAGCGCGTGCGGCACCCGCCAGAGGTAGCTCATCTCGGCGATTGCTCTCATCATCGGCATGACGACTCCCATCACGCGGATGAAGCCCCAGGGCATGGCGCCGTGGCGCCAGCCGCGCTTCGCCGCCACCGGCGGCACGATGCCAAGGTCGGCGGCGGCGGCCTGCACCGTGTCGAGCAGTTCGGTGCCCGTCATCGTGTGGCCCGCGAAGTGCAGCGTCTCGAAGGCCGGCGCGTTGCCCGGGCGTGACCGCTCGGCCACCGCGACGAAGGCGCGCGCGAGGTCGGGTAGGTAGGCCCAGGCGTGCGGCACGTCGAGCGGCCCGGGGTACACGAGCTTGCCGGCACGCAGCGACTTGACCACCGCGAGGTCCAGCCACGAGCCCTGGCCGCCGCCGTAGAAGTCGCCGGCGCGGATGACGACGGCGCGCAGGCGCCCAGCGCGGGCGCGGCCAGCAATCTCGGCTTCGAGGTCGACGCGCAGGCGTCCCTTCTCGTTCGTCGGACGCACTGGCGTGTCCTCGCGCAGCACGGACGGCATGTCCTCGCCGTAACCGTATACGTTGCCAGGCAGCATGAACAGCGCGCCGAGCCGCTCGGCCGCGTCGAGGCCCTGGCGGGCCAGCGGCAGCAGCAGCCGCGCCCAGTCGGTGTAGACCGGGTTGACAGCGTGAACGACAACGCAAGCGCCGGCAGCCGCGGCGACCAGGGTCTCGGTGTCGTCGAGCGCGACCGCGAGATGTCTGGCCCCGTGTGGCAGGTCGGCAGGCACACGACGCGCCTGCGCCAGCACGCTCCAGCCAGCGGCGGCGAAGGCGGCCACCGCGGCGGCGCCGAAGCGGCCATTGGCACCGAGGACGAGGGCGATGGGATTCGACATGGAGTGCTCCTTGCAGCGATGGGGGCGACTTCGATGGCCTCACTGTGACCCGCGACGACTCATTCGACAATTGCCGAAGCGTGCAATTGAGTTATACATTTCTGCATGCCTCAGACCCCACACGGCGGCGTTCGCAAAGGATCGACCGAAGGAAAAGACCCCCGGCCAACGTCCTCACCCGGTGGACCTGTCGAGCCGGGAGCTCCCAGGAACCGCGGCTTCGACTGGGCGCTGGTGCAGAGTTTTCTTGCCGTGCTCGACGCCGGCAGCCTGAGCGGCGCGGCCAAGAAGCTGGGTGCGCAGCAGCCGACGCTATCTCGCCAGGTGGCTTCGCTCGAGGCGCAGTTCGGAGCGCCGCTCTTCGAGCGCACAGGCCGTGGCGTCGCGCCGACAGCGCTGGCGCTGGCAATCGCAGACGACGCGCGCGCAATGCAGCTGGGTGCCGAGCAGCTGCAGCAGCGTCTGGCGCAACAGCGTATTCGCACAAGCGGCACCGTGCGTATCACCACCAGCCAGGTGGCGGCGAGCTACCTGTTGCCCCCAGTGTTGGCCGCGCTGCAGGCAGCCGAGCCGGGGATCGAGGTCGAACTCGTCGCGTCGAACCAGCTCACAAACCTACTGCGCCGCGAGGCCGACATCGCGGTGCGCATGGTGCGCCCGGCCCAGGCCTCGTTGGTGGCGAAGAAGCTCGCGGACATCCCGATTACGGCCTGTGCGCACGAAAGTTACCTTGCGCGCGCCGGCACGATCCTGCGGCCCGACGAACTGCTGCGCCACCGCCTCGTCGGCTATGACCGTGACGACACGCTGCTGCGGGGGTTCGCGGCGATGGGCGTTCCGATCAGGCGCGAGAACTTTGTGCTGCGCACCGATGACCAACTTGCTTACGGCCACGCTGTGGCTGCTGGGGTGGGCGTCGGCTTCCTCGCTGCGTACAACCTGCGCGGGCTTCCGGGGGTGGTGCCGCTCCTGCCAATGTTGAAGATCCCGCCGCTGCCCTGCTGGCTGGCAGTGCACCGCGAGATTCGTGGCAGCGCACTCGTGCGCCACGCCTTCGACTTCCTCGCCGAGGCAATACCCCGCGAACTGGCGGCGCAGGAGGCGGCGCTCAAGATGTCCTTAGCGTCGGCGCCCGCGTCTTAGCGTCTCCCCAGTACGCGCCTTTTCAGCCAGCGGGGACCAAGCCGGCCCGGCGAACAAACCCGGCGCCTAGTAACTTGCCACGTTGAGGTTCGCCAAGATCAAGTTGAGCGACTGCTTTCTGCCAGTTCATTGGCTGGTGACTACATCCGCTACGGGTCGGTAGCACCCCTCGACGAGTGCGACTGGGTTGCCTCAAAACTGTCGCAGACGGCACTGCCGCTGGTAAGCAGAGCAAGCACCCCGGGCATGAATCGTTGTCATGACGTCGTCCGCGGGCCGAGCCGAGCGATCCAACCCCTCTGGCATAGGGTGGCGGGGTAGGTGCGCGCAGCGCACTTCGTGATCCGACCTACCGCGGCTGTCTGAGCGCAGCGACCTCAAAGCACGCAGCGAGTTCCGCGGCGCGACCCTGCCGCTGAGCATCGCAGGGCACCCCGGCCACGGGCCTGGGCCAGCCGTCCGCGGACCGCCGCCTGGCCGCGAGGTCCAGACAGTCCGTGGTCAGAAAACGTCAAACCACCTCAGCCACCCCACCAACAGCCGCCACCTCCTGCCCTCCGCTCTGCTGCAGCCGCCACATCCGCGCATACCGCCCGTCCAGCGCCAGCAGCTCGGCGTGCGGGCCGCGCTCCACCACGCGGCCGGCTTCTAGCACCACGATCTCGTGCGCGTCCACCACCGTGCTCAGGCGGTGTGCGATGACCAGGGCGGTCTTGCCTTGGGCGGCGGTCTTCAACTCAGCCTGGATCGCACGCTCATTGGCAGAGTCCAGCGCCGAGGTGGCCTCGTCGAAGATGACGACAGGCGGGTTCTTCAGCAGCGTGCGGGCAATGGCCACCCGCTGCTTCTCGCCGCCCGAGAGCTTCAAGCCCCGTTCACCCACCATCGTGCCGTAGCCCTTGGGGGTGGAGGCGATGAAGTCGTGGATGTGTGCCGCCCGAGCCGCGGCCTCCACCTGCTCGCGCGTGGCGCCGGGGCGGCCGTAGGCGATGTTGTATTCCACCGTGTCGTTGAACAACACCGTGTCCTGCGGCACGATGCCAATGGCCGCGCGCAGGCTGGCCTGCGTGACCTGCCGGATGTCCTGGCCGTCGATGGTGATGCGCCCGCCCGTCACGTCGTAGAAGCGAAACATCAGACGCGCCAGCGTGGACTTGCCCGCGCCCGAGGCGCCCACCACGGCCACCGTCTTGCCCGCGGGGATGTCAAAGCTCACGCCTTGCAGGATGGGCCGCGCCGGGTCGTAGGCGAAGTCCACCTGCTCGAAGCGCACCGTGCCCTCGCGCACGGCCAGCGCTGGCGCACCGGGCGCGTCGTCCACCTCGCGGTGCCGACCCAGCAGGCCGAACATCTTGTCCAGGTCGGTCAGCGCCTGCTTGATCTCGCGGTACATCACGCCCAGGAAGTTCAGAGGGATGTAGAGCTGGATCATGAAGGCGTTGATCATCACCAGGTCGCCCAGCGTCATGCGCCCATCCACGACACCTTGCGTGGCGCGCCAGAGCATGGCCACCAGGGCGGTGGCGATGATGATCTGCTGGCCGGTGTTCAAGAGGCTCAGCGTGGTCTGGCTCTTGAGTGCCGCACGGCGCAGCTGCTCCAGGCTCTCGTCATAACGCTTGGCCTCGAAGGCCTCGTTGCCGAAGTACTTCACCGTCTCGTAGTTCAGCAGCGAGTCAATCGCCTTGGTGTGGGCGGTGGAGTCCAGCTCGTTCATGCGGCGGCGGAACTGCGTGCGCCACTCGGTCACCGTCACGGTGAAGGTGATGTAGACCACCAGTGCCGCCAGGGTGATGAGCGCAAAGCCTGCGTCGAACTTCCAGCCCAGCAACACCAGCACCATCACCACTTCCACCAGCGTAGGGAAGATGCTGTAGAGCGAGTAGGAGATCAGCGACTGCACGGCGCGCGTGCCGCGCTCGATGTCGCGCGTCATGCCGCCGGTCTGGCGCTCCAGGTGAAAGCGCAGGCTCAGGGCGTGCAGATGGCCGAACACCTCCAACGCGATGCTGCGCGTGGTGCCCTCGGTAGCCTTGGCGAAGACCAGCTCGCGCAGTTCGGTGAAGAGCGAGGTGGACAGGCGCAGCGCGCCGTACGCCAGCAGCAGGCCCACCGGCACCACCAGCAAGGCCGCGGCCGAGCCCGCTGCGGGGGCCAGGTTGTCCACTAACTCCTTCAGCAGCAGCGGAACGCCGACGTTGGCCATCTTGGCCGAGATGAGGAAGGTCAGCGCGATGCCCACGCGCCAGCGATAGCGCCAGAGGTAGGGGAACAGTCGACGCAGCGTGGCCCAGTCGGAGCGCGCAACTGCAGGCTGGTTGGCGGGCGCCGTGGCGGAAAGGGACGGACCGGGGGGACGCATACGGACAGTGTCGCGGAAACAGCGCCACTGCTGCCATGCGTGTCGCGCCAGCGCCGGCTTGGCTGCCATTTCAGCCAACCATGGCGCGAACAGGCCTGGCCGGCACGCGCCGCCTATCATCAACGCCATGAGCACTCCCACCACACTGCCCGAGGCCCGCGGCCGACTGCTGTCGCCGCAGACCCTGCCGGGCGAGCGCGAGCTGGTCCTGCGCGTGATGCCCCTGCCCTCGGACGTCAACGCCAACGGCGACATCTTCGGCGGCTGGCTGATGGCGCAGGTGGACATGGCAGGCGCCGTGCTGCCATACCGCATCGCGCGCGGGCGTATCGCCACCGTGGCGGTCAACGAGTTCCTGTTCAAGCAGCCTGTGTCCATCGGTGACCTGCTGAGCTTCTACGCCCGCGTGGAGCGCGTGGGCAACACCTCCATCACCGTGCACGTGGAGGTGTTTGCTGAGCGCAACCCGGTAAACCCGCAGGTGGTGAAGGTGACTGAGGCACGCATCACCTACGTGGCTATCGACAAGGATGGCAAGCCGCGACAGGTTCCCAAAGCCGAAGACGGGGCCTGACGGGGCACCACTGGCGCAAGGCCGGACCCAGGCCGCACGGCTGCGCTCGTCGGCCGCCTTGTCCATGCAGGAAACCTCGGGTGGGGCTGCGACCAGACCGCTGGCATGATCGACTGTCTGACAAGTAGGCTTTGCCGCCTCGCGCCAACATGATCCTCTTCCAACACGCCGACGTCCTTGACGCCGCATCGGGCACCTTGCTGCGAGACCACCATGTGCTGGTGGACGGCGGACTCATCCGCGAAGTCAGCCCGCAACCCCTGGCCAGTGGCAACGCCCGCACCATCGACGCCCGCGGCCGGGTGCTGATGCCCGGGCTGATCGATTGCCACGTGCATTGCCTGGCCTCGCAGCTCAACCTGGGCCGCCTGGCCACCGTGCCGAATGTCTTTGCGGTGCTGCGCGCCGTGCCCATCCTCAAGGGCATGCTCGGGCGCGGCTTCACCTCGGTGCGCGACGCGGGCGGGGCGGACTGGTCGCTGGCCGAGGCCGTGCGCACCGGCACTATCGAAGGCCCGCGCATCTTCCCTTCCGGCCGGGCCCTGTCACAGACGGGCGGCCATGGCGACATGCGCGAGCGCAGCGACATCATCGAGCCCTGCGGTTGCACCCCCAAGGTGGGGGCCATCGCGCGGGTGGTCGATGGCGTGGACGACATCCGCCGCGCCGTGCGTGAGGAGATCCAGAAGGG
>CAISJH010000136.1 GCA_903885585.1 uncultured beta proteobacterium | reverse complement strand
GCTGCATGCGAAACGGTGCCACGACGGCAGCATCCATGTCAAAGTTCATGGACGAATCATGCCTAAGTCCAAGCCCGAGTGACTTATCCCCAGAGCATGCAGCGGGCTCTCCGAAAGATCATCAGGCGGCAAAAAGGCACCTCAAGGGTGCCTTCAGCCATCGCACCGGGCGCAGCCGGGGCTCCGTGATCAGACGCGCTTGCGGTACTCGTGCGTCCGGGTGTCGATTTCGATCTTGTCGCCGTCTTCCACGAACAAGGGCACGGAGATTTCGAAACCCGTGCCCACAAGGCGTGCTGGCTTCATCACCTTGCCGGAGGTGTCGCCCTTGACGCCGGGTTCGGTGTTGATCTCGCGCACCACGGTGGTGGGCATTTCCACGGAAATGGCCTTGCCGTCATAGAAGGTCACTTCCACGGACATGGAGTCTTCCAGGTACTGGATGGCGTCGCCCATGTTCTCGGCTTCCACCTCGTACTGGTTGTACTCGGTGTCCATGAAGACATACATCGGGTCAGCGAAGTAGGAGTAGGTGCACTCCTTCTTGTCCAGGATGATCTGGTCCATCTTGTCGTCGGCCTTGAAGACCACCTCGGCGCCGCCGCCGTTCAGCAGGTTCTTCATCTTGATGCGGACGGTGGCTGCACCGCGGCCGCCGCGGCTGTATTCGGTCTTCAGGACGACCATCGGGTCCTTGCCCTGCATGATGACGTTGCCGGCGCGAATTTCTTGAGCGAGTTTCATGTCGAGTGGCGCCGGAGTCGGCGCATGCGTGATGTTGGGAGTGACGTGCGTGGCGGCTGTGCTGGCCACTCCCTATGGACTTGGACCTGTTCAGCGCCGGGGCTTGGCGCACTGCGCGCCGCCTTCGGGAAAACACGCAATTCTAGCTGCTGGGCGCCTCAAGCCGCCTGCCTGGCAGCGCATGCCGCGCCACGAACTGCATCAGCTGCGAGCTCAGGTCTGGCTGAAGCAGCAGGGCGGTGCGCAGCTTTTCCACGGCGAGCGTCCATGGCTCAAGCTCAGGCCAGGACAGCTCTTCAGGGGTTGGTTCTGTCGCCTTGGGCTCAGTCTGCAGGCCATTCCAGAGGTTCCACAGCCGCTGCAGGTTGACGGTCCAGGGCCAGGTGGCAACCGCTTGCTTGGCGTTGCCGCCGAGCAACTGGTCCAGAAAGGCCACCGACTTGACACCATGCGCGCCGTCGGACTGTGGGTACAGCTGCCACAGAAACGGTCGTCCCGCCCAGACGGCGCGCACCAGCGAATCCTCGCCTCGCACCAGGTTGAGGTCTGCACTCCACAGCAGGTGGTCGAACTCCGTCTGGCTCAGCCAGGGCAAGTCGATGCTTCGCACCCCGCGGGGCAGCGCCAGGCGGTGAACCTGCTCCTGCGCAGGCCCGGGTGTCAGGGCGAGCAGGGTGGGCTGGTCGCCCAGCATCTGCAGCAGGGCAGGCAGGGCGGGGTTGGCGTAGCAGAACAGCACGACCAGACGCTCGCCAGCCTGGAGTGTCAGCCCGCGCGAGTGCAGCCACGGCGCTCGATCAAACGACGCCCGACGATCGATCAAGCCTCCTTCGCGCAGCAGACCGCCTGTCGCCTCGGTGAAGCCGGGGTAGAAGAACCACTTCGTCAATCCGGCACCAGGCCCGTTGGATTGGGGCGAAGGCAGGGCATGACAGCGCTCCACCCACGCCTCGGCGCTGAGGTACTCCAGATTGATCCAGACCGGTGGCGAGACACGTTGCGCCATGCGCCGCACGAAGTCAGGCGGCGGGTCGCAGCCAAAGGCCTCGATGACCACGTCGCCTGGGAGGGCCGGTGTGGGTGCTTCGTTCCATGCGACCACCTCCACGCCCGGCACGCCTTGATGCACTGACTCAGGGGCCAACCACGTCAGCGCGGAGAGGTCATCGCACCAAAGCCGCACCTTCTGACCCCTGGCCGCCAGGTCGGCCGCCAGGCGCCAGCACACGCCCACGTCGCCGTAGTTGTCGATGACCTTGCAGAAGATGTCCCAGTACAGAGCAGCCGTCACCAGCTGATCATAAGCAGCGCGAGAATCCGCTGCGTCATCCTCCCTGCACCGCCTTGACCTCCACTCCAGACACCCCACCCGTTCCGCGTCAACGCCTGCTTGAGGAGGTGGCGGCACTGCCCAGTCTGCCTGGCGTCTATCGCTACTTTGATGCCCAGGATGTGGTGCTGTACGTGGGCAAGGCGCGCAACCTGAAGAAGCGCGTCAGCAGCTACTTCCAGAAGGATCACGGCGGCACCCGCATCGGGGCCATGGTGGCGCGCATCACCCGGCTGGAGACCACCGTGGTGCGTACGGAAGCCGAGGCCTTGCTTCTCGAGAACAACCTCATCAAGGCGCTGAGCCCCCGCTTCAACATCCTGTTCCGAGACGACAAGAGCTACCCCTACCTCAAGATCACCGGCCCGGCAGGGAGCACCACAGGCGGCCCCGCGGCTGCGCTCAGTGAGGACCTGCCCTCGGCCGTCCAGCGCTTTCCGCGGGTGGCTTACTACCGAGGCGCGGTGGATCGCAAGCATCGCTATTTCGGCCCGTATCCCGGGGCCTGGGCCGTCAAGGAGACCATCCAGCTCATCCAGAAGGCCTTTCGGCTGCGCACCTGTGAGGACACGGTGTTTGCCAACCGCACCCGGCCGTGCCTGCTGTATCAGATCCGCCGCTGCTCGGGCCCCTGCGTGGGTTTGGTGGATGCTCCCAGCTATGCCCGCGATGTGGCTGATGCGGAAGCCTTCCTGCGCGGGCGCTCGCAGGAGGTGCTGGACGGCCTGCAGCAGCGCATGATGGCCCACGCCGAGGTGCTGGAGTTTGAGAGTGCCGCCGAGATCCGCAACCAGATCGCGGCCTTGTCACGCGTGCTGCATCAGCAGACCGTGGACCGCAGCAGCCTGGGCGACGACGACCATGAGGTCGATGTGCTGGCGGTCAAGGTGCAGGGTGGTCGCGCCTGCGTGAACCTGGCCATGGTGCGCGGTGGGCGTCATCTGGGCGACCGGGCCCACTTTCCGCAGCATGTGGACGAGGCCACTGCCGTGAATGCCGAGCCTCTGGGGGAAGGCGAGGGCGCGGGGCCGGCATCGCCAGAGCAGCAGGTGCTGCAGGCCTTCCTGCTGCAGCACTATGCGGGACAGCCCGTGCCTGCGCTGCTCTTGCTCAGCGAGCCCGTGGAGGCCTCTGTGACCGAGGCACTGTCGGCCCTGGCCGGCCGCAAGGTTCAGGTGCAGCACCAGCCGCGCGGCCAGCGCAAGGTATGGCTCGAAATGGCGCGGCAGGGCTGCGGCCTGGCGCTGGCGCGACTGTTGTCAGAAGAGGGTTCGCAGCGCGAACGCACCCGGGCCCTGGTGGAGGCGCTGGACCTGGACGTGGCCGATCTCGACCACTTCCGCGTGGAGTGCTTCGACGTCAGCCACACGGCAGGCGAGGCGACGCAGGCCTCCTGCGTGGTGTACGAAGGCCACGCCATGCGCTCGGACCAGTACCGCCGCTTCAATGTCGAGGGCGTCACGGCGGGCGACGACTACGCCGCCATGCGCCAGGTACTCTTGCGCCGCTATGCCAAGCTGGCCGAGGCCGTGGCCCAGCGGCGCCAGGAGGGGCCCCCTGAAGACGCGACGGGCGAACAGCCGCCTGCGCGCAGCGGCCCTCGTCTGCCGGACCTCGTGCTCGTGGACGGCGGCGTGGGTCAGGTGGCGATGGCGCGGGAGGTCTTCGGGGAGTTGGGCCTGGACCTGTCGCTCATCGTGGGCGTTGAGAAAGGCGAAAAACGCAAGGTCGGGCTGGAGGAACTGGTGTTCGCTGATGGGCGCGAAAAGGTCACGCTGGGGCATGACTCTGCGGCGCTGATGCTGGTGGCACAGATCCGGGATGAGGCGCACCGTTTCGCCATCACAGGCATGAGGGCCCGCCGCGCGAGCGTGCGCACGGGAGGCAGCCGGCTGGAGGAGATTGCGGGTGTGGGTCCGCGCAAGCGGGCCCGTCTGTTGCAGCGCTTCGGTGGCGTGCGTGGCGTGTCGCAAGCCAGCGTCGAGGAACTGGCCAGCGTGGAGGGCATCTCCCACGCCTTGGCCGAGGATATCTACCGGGCACTGCACTGACCGCAGGTGGTCTTGCGTGGCCGCCCCGGTGCGGGAGCGGCCAGCCGTGCAAAATGCCCTTATGTTCTTCACGCTGCCGACACTCCTGACCTGGGCGCGCATCGTCGCCATCCCTTTGATCGTCGGCGTCTTCTATCTCCCGCTGGAGCCCGCCACGCGCAACCTCATCGCCACGGTCCTCTTCGTGGTGGTGGCCCTGACGGACTGGCTCGACGGCTACCTGGCCCGCAAGCTGAATCAGACCTCTTCCTTCGGGGCCTTTCTCGACCCGGTGGCCGACAAGTTCCTCGTCTGCGCGGCTTTGCTGATCCTGCTGCAGCTGGATCGGGTCAACGCCTTCGTCGCCCTGGTCATCATCGGACGGGAGATCGCCATCTCGGCCTTGCGCGAGTGGATGGCGCAGATTGGTGCCTCGCGCAGCGTGGCCGTGCATGTCCTGGGCAAGCTCAAGACCGTGGTGCAGATGGTCGCCATCCCCTTCCTGCTGTTCGACGGTGCTTTGTTCGGCCTCATCGACACACGCATCTGGGGTACCGGCCTGATCTACCTGGCTGCGGTGCTCACCATCTGGTCCATGGTCTATTACCTGCGCAAGGCCCTGCCCGAGATCCGCGCAAAGGCGCGCTGAGTGGGGCAACACGCCCCCCTCACCGGGCCCCCGCCTGACGAAGGTTCGCGGCCCTGGTGGCTGGTGTGGATGCCTGGCGTCTTCGTTTTGATATGGAGCACCGGGTTCGTTGTGGCCCGATTCGGCATGCCCCACGCGCCGCCGATGACCTTTCTCACTTGGCGCTTTGCCTTGTCGATGGCGGCCTTTCTGCTGTGGATTCGCCTGTCTGGTGCCCGTTGGCCGCAGGGCCGCAATCAGTGGATGCACCTGACCGTGGTGGGCGTACTGCTGCATGGGGGCTACCTGGGCGGTGTCTGGGCTGCAGTGAAGGGCGGCATGAGCGCGGGCACCGCGGCGCTGATCGTGGGCCTGCAACCCCTCATCACGGCCTTGTGGCTCTCAGGCGTTGGACACGCACAGCGCGCATCGTCTCGCCAGTGGGTGGGCCTGGCGCTGGGCTTGGCGGGCCTGGTGCTGGTGGTCTGGCGCAAGCTGGGCCTGGGGGAAGCCAGCGCCCCCACGGTGGCCCTGGCGGTGCTGGCGCTGTTGAGCATCACCGCCGGCACGCTGTGGCAGAAGCGCTACGTCCGCGCGTGTGATGTGCGCACGGCCAACACCGTGCAGCTGATGGCGGCGTTCCTGCTGTGTCTGCCGTTTGCACTTGCCGAATCAGAACCATTCCACTGGAACGCGCAGTCCGCGGCGGCGATGGCGTGGTCCGTGTTGGCCCTGACGCTGGGCGGCAGCTCGCTGCTGGTGATGCTCATCCAACGCGGTGCGGCCACCCAGGTCACCAGCCTGATGTACCTCGTCCCCCCATGCACGGCTTTCCTGGCTTGGATCCTCTTTGGCGAGGCCCTCACATCTGGCGTGCTGGCTGGCATGGCGTTGACAGCCATCGGAGTCTGGCTGGTGGTGCGTGACACCTCGCCTCCCAGCACGGCGCCGCAGCGCGCGGCATCACAATGAAACCCTTGACTGGAGTCTCCCCATGAATGCACCCCACCGCATTGCGGCCATCGCCGGCGACGGCATCGGCACCGAAGTCATGCCCGAGGGCCTTCGCGTCCTGGACGCTGCCTGCCGCCGTTTCGGCATCGCGGTCCAGGTCGACGAGTTCGACTTCGCCAATTGCGAGTACTTTGCCCGCCACGGGCAGATGATGCCGGACGACTGGAAAGACCAGATTGGCGGCCATGACGCCATCTTCTTCGGCGCCGTGGGCTGGCCAGCCACCGTGCCGGACCACGTGTCGCTGTGGGGCTCGCTGCTGAAGTTCCGCCGTGATTTCGACCAGTACGTGAACCTGCGTCCGGCCCGTCTCATGCCCGGCATCCGCGCACCACTGGTGGACCGTCAGGGCCAGCCCCTGGCTCCAGGAGCCATCGACATGCTGATCGTGCGTGAGAACACCGAGGGTGAGTACTCGGCCGTGGGCGGCCGCATGTACGAAGGCACCGATCGTGAGATCGTGATGCAGCAGACCATCATGTCGCGCCAGGGCGTGGACCGCGTGCTGAAGTTTGCCTTCGAAGAGGCCATGAAGCGCCCGCGCAAGAAGCTCACCTCGGCCACCAAGAGCAACGGCATCGCCATCACCATGCCGTACTGGGACGAGCGGGTGGAGGCCATGTCGCGCCAGTACCCTGATGTGGCGGTGGACCGCTTCCATATCGACATCCTGACCGCGCACTTCGTGCAACGGCCGCAGCACTTTGATGTGGTGGTGGCCAGCAACTTGTTCGGTGACATCCTGTCGGATCTGGGGCCCGCCTGCACCGGCACCATCGGCATTGCGCCTTCTGCCAACCTGAACCCCACGCGCGCATGGCCCAGCCTGTTTGAGCCCGTCCACGGCTCGGCACCTGACATCGCGGGCAAGGGGGTGGCCAACCCCATCGGCCAGATCTGGTCGGCCGCGCTCATGCTCGACTTCCTGGGCCACCGCGCAGCGCATGACGCCATCCTCTCGGCCATCGAGGCGGCGCTGTCCGATCCGCAGGCGCCTCGCACGGCAGATCTGGGTGGACGCGCCGGTACGGCCGACGTGGGTGAGGCCATTGCGCAAGTGGTGGCGCGTGGGGCTTGAAGTCCGCAGACGTGATGCTTGAACGCACGCTGGCGGGTTTTCGCGAGGTGTGCAGAGTTTGCTCTCACCTGGTCTTAGAATCCGCGCCCTGGCGGGAGTGAACTCGAAAGGGGACTGCTCTCACAAGGCGCAACCAGGCAGAACAAGTGCGGACCCTTCTTGGGCCGCACCCCAAACAGACAGCGGTAGCGTTGACAGGGGACCCCATTGAACAAGACCGAACTCATCGAACACATCGCCACGCAGGCTGATATCTCCAAGGCGGCCGCAGGGCGGGCGCTGGAGGCCTTGATTGGCGGTGTCAAGGCCACGTTGAAGAAGAACGGCAGCGTGTCCGTTGCGGGATTTGGTACCTTTGCTGTGAGCAAGCGGGCCTCCAGAACCGGCCGCAATCCGCGCACGGGTGCCGCCATCAAGATCAAGGCCGCAAAAGTGCCGAAGTTCCGGCCCGGCAAGGCGCTGAAGGATCATCTCAATTGACGACGTCCCGGGAATTTCTTCGTCTGTCCCGGTGACTCACCGGGTGCTTAGCTCAGCTGGCAGAGCGGCGCCCTTACAAGGCGTAGGTCGGCGGTTCGATCCCGTCAGCACCCACCATCCAATTTTCACGAGGCGAACCACGGTTCGCCTTTGTTGTTTCTCGGCATATGTTTGATTTCGTACGCTCACACCAGAAAGTGCTCCAGTTCGTGCTGGTGCTGCTGATCTTCCCGTCCTTCGTCTTCTTTGGGGTGCAGGGCTACTCCAGGTTCAGCGAAGAGTCGGCCGTTCCCGTGGCCAAGGTGGACGGACGCGCCATCACCCGGGGTGAGTGGGATCAGGCCCACCAGAGGTCCATCGAGCGGATGCGCCAGCAAATGCCTGGCATTGACGCCAAGATGCTCGATGCGCCAGAGATGAAACAGCAGACGCTGGAGAGCATCCTGCGCGACCGCGTTCTCATGGCGGCCGCCACGCGCGATCAGCTGTTGCCAACGGACGATCGGCTGGCCCGACTGTTCCGCACGGACCCGCAGTTCGCCGGTTTGCGCAACGCCGATGGCAGCGTCAACCGTGACATCCTCACTGCGCAGGGTTTGACGTCCGAAGGCTTTGCACAGCAGCTGCGCATGGACCTGGCCGTGCGGCAGGTGTTGGCGGGAGCCACGGCTGGTGCCGTCCTGCCCAAGGCAGCCGCCTCGGTGGCGCTGGACGCCTTGCTGCAGCGTCGCGAGATCGACTGGATCAGGTTCGACCCCAAGGCCTACCAGGCCAAGGTACAGCCCACCGCTGAAGAGATGCAGGCCTTCTTCAAGGCACAGGAAGCGCGCTTCCGGCTGCCCGAAGAGGCCCAGATCGAGTACGTGGTGCTGGACCTGCCTTCCGTCAGCAAGGCGGTGTCGATTCCGCAGGAGGACCTGCGCCGCTACTACGACGAAAACCAGAGCCGCTATACCAAGGCCGAGGAGCGCCGCGCCAGCCACATCCTGATCAAGGCCGAGAAGGGCGCACCGGCGGCTGAACGCCAGAAGGCCCGCCAGACTGCAGAAGGCCTGCTGGCAGAGGTGCGCAAGGCGCCCGCCCGGTTTGCCGACATGGCGCGCAAGCACTCGCAGGACCCGGGCTCCGCCGCCCAGGGCGGGGACCTGGACTTCTTCGGTCGGGGTGCCATGGTCAAGCCTTTTGAGGATGCTGTCTTCGGCATGAAAGCTGGCGAGATCAGCAACCTCATCGAGTCCGACTTCGGCTTCCACATCATCCAGATGACAGGCGCGCGCGGCGGCGAGAAGCAGCCCTTCGAAGCCGTCAAAGCCGAGATCGAGGCAGAGATCCGCAAGCAGGCAGCCCAGCGCAAGTTTGCCGAAGCTGCCGAACAGTTCACCAACACCGTGTACGAGCAGGCCGACAGCCTGCAGCCGGTGGTCGACAAGCTCAAGCTGGAGAAGCGCACCGCCACGGTGCGCCGACAGCCTGCCCCGCAGGCCTCGGGCGTGCTGGCCTCCCCCAAACTGCTGGACGCGGTATTCGGCGCCGACGCCTTGAAGAACAAGCGCAATACGGAGGCGGTGGATTTGGGCGGCAGCCAGCTTGTATCGGCTCGCGTTCTTGTGCACACGCCAGCCAGATTGCCGGCCTTCGACGACGTGAAGGACGTCGTTCGCGCCGCGGTGGTCGAGGATCAGGCCGCCGCTCTGGCTCGCAAGGAAGGGCAAGACAAGCTCGCGGTCCTGAAGCAGAACCCCGCTCAGGCGCTGCCCCAGACGGCGGTGTTGTCGCGGGGACAGTCGCAGGGCGTGCCGCGCGCCTTGATGGAGGCCGTCTTGCTGGCGCCGCAAGACAAGCTACCAGCCCCCATCGGTGTGGATCTGGGTACTTCCGGGTACGTGGTTGCCAGAGTTCTGAAGGTGTTGCCACGCGAGCAGGCCGCTGCGACCGACGCACTGCTGGTACCCCAGCTGGCGCAGGCTTGGGGCGCAGCGGAGTCAGACGCTTACCTGGCCACGCTCAAGCTCCGCTTCAAGGCCGAGATCGAGCCCGCTGCCCGCAAGGCGGCCGCACCGGCCGCTGCGGCCTCTCAATGAGCCCCTGTTGAAGGGCCGCAGGCAATGGAGCTCGACTGAGCTCCAGCCGCTATAATCGTCGTTTCAACTGCGGTGGCTGTAGCTCAGTTGGTAGAGTCCCAGATTGTGATTCTGGTCGTCGTGGGTTCGAGTCCCATCAGCCACCCCAAGCTCACGTCCTGAACAGCGGCCCTTCTCGGGCCGCTGTTCATTTGGGTCCTTCCTACAATTCCCGAAATGCGCATCCTGATCGCGAACGATGACGGTTATCTGGCGCCTGGCTTGTCCGCCTTGGTTCGGGCTTGTGAATCGCTGGGGGACGTGGATGTCATCGCGCCCGAGCAGAACGCCAGTGGCACTTCCAACGCCTTGACGCTGTCGAGGCCGCTGTCAGTGTTCGAGGCGCCGGGATTCGACCGTGCTCGTCTGTACCGGGTTGTGAATGGCACTCCATCGGACTGCGTTCACGTGGCGCTGACGGGGCTGCTGCCCCATCGCCCGGATCTTGTGCTGTCGGGCATCAATAACGGCGCCAACATGGGCGACGACACCTTGTATTCCGGCACTGTCGCGGCGGCGATGGAGGGTTACCTCTTCGGGCTGCGCTCCATCGCTTTCTCGCAGGTCGACAAGGGTTGGGGAGACCTGGAGGCCGCTGCGGCCACGGCCCGACAGATCGTCGAGCAGGCGCTGGCCGACGGTGGTGATGGGCCCTGGCTTCTGAACGTGAACATTCCCAACCGGCCCGATGCCGAGGATCGCCCTCGAGTGGTCACGCGACTGGGGCGTCGCCATGCCAGTCAGCCCGTGGTGCGTCAGCACAACCCGCGGGGCGATCCTATCTACTGGATCGGGCCGGCAGGTGATGCCAGAGATGCGGGTGAGGGGACGGATTTCCACGCCACCTCCACGGGATGCGTGTCCATCACACCGCTGCAGGTGGACCTGACCGACCATTCGCGTCTGGGTCATTGGACGTCGGCGCTCCAGGGGCGCTGAACGTGGCGTCTCCGCCCGATTCACCGCGTCGCTTCCCCGCATCCTGGCCCGCGGCCGAGGAAACCTCGCGCACCAAACCTGCAGAGTTACTGCGCCCGCAGCGCCTCCTCCGTGACGTGGCCTCTGCTGCCCAGCGACGCGACGCACCCGCCGGCTTGGGGCTGGACTCCGACGCGGTCCGCCTGCGCATGATCGAGCGCTTGCGGCGCAGCGGCGTTGCGCTGGAGCCGGTGGTGCTGGAGGCGATGTCGCGGGTGCCCAGGCATCTGTTCGTGGACTCCGCGCTGGCCATTCAAGCTTACGAGGACACCAGTCTGCCCATCGGCCATGGGCAGACCATTTCCAAGCCCACCGTGGTGGCGCGCATGATCAGCCTGCTTCTGCAGCGCCCATCGGCCAGCGCTGAACGGCCGATGCTGCCGCTGCGCCACGTGCTGGAGATCGGGACGGGCTGCGGGTATCAGGCGGCTGTGCTGTGCCTGCTGGCTCGTCGAGTCACTTCGATCGAACGAATCCGGCCCCTCCATGAGCGCGCCAGGGAGCAGCTGCGCGCGTTGTCTTTGGACCAGGCCCGGCTGCTGTTTGGCGATGGCCGGCTGGGCCACGCGCCTTCGGCTCCGTACGACGCCATCATTGCTGCGGCTGGTGGTGGCGACATCCCGCCACTTTGGCTTGACCAACTCGCCCTAGGAGGCCGGCTGGTGGCCCCTATGCACAGCGAGCACCACGGAGGACAGGTGCTGGTCGTGGTGGATCGGGACGAGGCGGGCTGGCACCGAAGCATGCATGATGGCGTGCACTTCGTCCCCCTAGAATCCGGCACGCTGTGAACGCCTTCCTTCACCCTCATTGCGTTCGGCCCTCTGTCCTGCTCATGGCACTGGCTGTGCTTGTGACGGCCTGCTCCACCCAGCCCGGTCGGGCACCTGTGGAGGAGCGCATGCCCAGCGGTGCTACAGCGCGGCCTGCCCAGGCCCCTACCGCTGCCGCAAGGCCCGCCGTCGCGTCACCTTCGGCGACTGGCCAGGCCGGTCCCCTCGCGCAGGGCGCACCGAATGCCGCATCCAGTTCGCCGTCTGCCTCGGCCAGCACAGGCGCCGCTGCGGGTTCATCATCCCAGTCCTCTCCTGCGGCGCCCGGCACTTACACCGTCAAGCCGGGCGACACCTTGATCCGCATTGGCCTTGACCACGGCCAGAACTGGCGTGACATCGCTCGGTGGAGCGGCCTGGAGAACCCCAATTTGATCGAGGTGGGACAGGTGTTGCGGGTCAGCCCCCCGGGGCAGGACTCGTCAATGGCCTCGGCCGCGGCCTCTCGACCGGTGGCGTTGCCCGGGCGCATGGAGAGCAGGCCGCTGGAATCTCGCCCTGCTGATGCGGCGGCGCCCGCCGTCGCGTCCACCGCGCCCATGCGTGAGGGCGCCACAGCGGTATCGCCTGTCACCGCAGCAGCTCCGCCGGCGGCCGGCTCCGCATCGGGCACATCACCGCCGCAAGCCGCATCGGGTGGGGCGGCTTCACCGGCCGCGCGGCCTGGTGAAGAGTCTGTGGATTGGGCCTGGCCGGCCAATGGGTCGGTGGTGGCCGCCTTTGATGAGGCCCGTGGTGTGAAGGGTTTGTCGATTGCCGGCAAGGCCGGTGATCCGGTTCTTGCTGCCGCAGACGGGCGGGTGGTCTACGCCGGTTCGGGTCTGCGTGGCTATGGCAATCTGGTCATCGTCAAGCACAACAGCACTTTCCTCACGGCCTACGCCCACAACCAGGCCTTGCTCGTGAAGGAAGATCAGGCTGTGCGTCGGGGTCAGAAGATCGCCGAGATGGGTTCCAGCGACGCCGACCGCGTGAAGCTGCATTTCGAGATTCGCCGCCTGGGCCGGCCGGTGGACCCGGCCAGGTTGTTGCCCGGCCGCTGAGGGCCAGTTGCCACAGGGGTCGAGGGGTTGAAAGCCCCCGATATCCTCAGGTTCAGCGTTTTCGAGGGGGTCCGGCGGCCCGCGACGGCGATAGCATGTGCAAGTCTGTCCGGGCACGTCGCTCGGCAACGATTCAAGGAGACCTTTGATGAAGTCCACCCACCGGATGGCCGCAGGCCTGGCACTGGCTGTCGCCTCCACCCTGACTTGGTCACAAGCCTCGCAGGGCGTGAGCAAGGGCGAAGTTCTGCTCGGCTCGATCCAGGATCTTTCCGGCCCCATCGCCGGTTTCGGCAAGCAGGTGCGTAACGGTCTGCTCCTGGCCGTTGACGAGGTGAACGAGCAGGGCGGGGTGAACGGCCGCAAGCTCAAGCTTGTGGTGGAAGACTCTGCCTACGATCCCCGCAAGGCTGCACTCGCCGCGCAGAAATTGGTCAACCAGGACAAGGTGTTTGCCGTCCTGGGCCACATCGGCACGGCGCAGAACATGGCCGCCATGCCCATCCAGTTCGAGAAGAACGTGATCAACTTCTTCCCGGTCACGGCCGCACGCGAGATGTACGAGCCTTTCCACCGGATGAAGTACTCCTTCGCCGC
>CAISJH010000135.1 GCA_903885585.1 uncultured beta proteobacterium | reverse complement strand
GAGGCGTCGTTGCGCTCGGCGCAGGCCGCAGGCTGGCTTGAGGTGGCGCATCCTGCACCCTTGCCCTTGCACCCGCCTCTGCCGGACCTCGACGAGGGTGAGGCCGCCTGCATCCGGCTGGCCCTTGCGGGCCAGGGCCCGGCGCTGCTGCTGATGGACGAACGCGCCGGCCGCGCCGTGGCCCAGGGCTTCGGTCTGCAGGTGGCCGGAACAGCGGCTGTCATCGGCATGGCCAAAGTGCGCGGGCTGATCCCGGCTGCGAAGCCGGTGCTGGAGCGGCTTCATCTCTCCGACTTCCGCATCGCTGCAGAGGTCATTCGGACGGTCTTGCGGCGGGTGGGGGAATAGCCCGCCTGTTCTCTTTCAGCGCGGCCCACCCCGCTGGCCTCAGTCGCTCCCGCGTCGTTGGGTCGACCCCTAGTTTGCGGCAGCGAACACGACCCCGGCCAACATCCTTCTGACGTGTGCCATCGGCTCGGCATCACTGGGCGTCAGCCTCTGGGCTCGCCTTGGCGATTGACGGTCACGGTCGGCCCGGGCGGAGCGATCATCTGAACGCTGTGCTCGATGCCGCGGAAGGTGTAGGTGACGTCCCAGTAGTCCGGATGGGCCTGGCTGGGCACGCTGGTGCAGCGTTGCACGTTGCGCGTGATGATCTGCTGGCCGTTGCGGTCGCGCGCAATGTTGGCGCCAACCGCCGCGCCGGCCACCGCACCGCCCACCGTGGCGACATCGCGGCCACTACCGCCGCCGATCTGGTGCCCGAGGATGCCCCCGATGACGGCGCCGATGATCGCCGAAGGGACGCGGGCGTCGCTTCGATCCTGCTCGACCTGCTCGCGCTCGACCCAGCAACGCTGCTCGGGCGTTCCGACCACCGCGCGTACGGATGTGACGGGCGCCTCGAACAGGCGCTCGTTCTTGCGACGACGGTAATCCCTGTCCACCACTGGCGGCGGCGCATAGCGTTCGTCGTCGATGCGCGCATTGCGGCCGACCGTGCGCACCGAGGACACTCGATCGTTCAGCCCCATCGCCGAGAGCGACGGGTACTGGCCCTGGCGCAGTACCACGCAGCGCCCCTTGAATTCGGCGTCTTGGCACACCTCCCAGCGGTCGCTGCCCACGATGACCGATGAGGCTCGGTCATTGAACCCGAAGCGCTGGAAGTCGGGGACCGTCCGGCTGGTGTTGAAGGATCGCCCCTGAAAACCCTCGCCTTCGTAGAAGGTGATCTGGGCACATGCGGAGGCGGCCAACGCGAGACCTGCCAGCGCGACTGAGGATTGCGAGAGTGCATGCATGGCTGTTTCCTTGTCAGAGGGCCAAAAGGAGCTGTCGGGCGAAGGTGCGACTCCTGTGGAGTTGGCGCTTCCTCGGTTCCGCTCGTAACGCGGACAGGACCGAACAGAGCATGGGCCAGCGGGCGAGAGAGTTCTGTTAGCTACTGAACACAGCAATGCGCCGGCGCTGATCAGCATCAATGGACAGCCGGGCGGCTCCCTTACAACGGGTTTGCCTGACCCAGTTCAGCGCCGCCCCGTGATGAAACCTCCCCAAGCACCCCCCGCGAATCGCCTGCGCGACGAAGCTTGACAACGCACAGACCGGGGCGGCAGGCACCCGACAGACTTTCATCGGTGTCCACGGACGCCGGACTTTTCAACTCCTGGAGGTTCACCATGATGACGTTCCTCGATCTGCGGGACCTGGCGCCGACCGGCATTGCTGCCGGATGCGTCGCGTCCGTATCCGTATCCGTCAATGCCACGCTTCCCAGCGAGGAGTTCGTCTGCAGCTTCGATAGCGCGGCCGTCAAGTCGGACCTTCGCGTCGGCATCACGGTCAGGGGAGCCCGGTGATGACGCCATCTTCGATGTGGAGTACGTCTTCCCACGGGGAAGCCGCTGACGCGACGCTGGCAGAGCTGTCGGCCTTGGGTGAGCATCTGGCGCTGTGCAATGGCGATGGCGCGCGCCGGGTGGCCATGCATTGCGGCGTGCGTCAGCTGCAAGGCTTGGTTCTGGGCCGGCTGGTCAGTGCGTCGTCGGTGGCAGCAACGGTGATCAGCATCACTTGGCTGGTGCTGTAGTTCATGGCGGCTGGGATCCTGCAGCGCCTGCTGCCTGAGGTGCCGCAGGCGCTCGCTCGATTGCTGGATCCGTCGGCCGGGATGCTGGCTGAGCCGATACGGGCCGAGATCTTCGGGCCGATACGCTTCGCCCAGCATGGGCGCAGTCTCGGCGCGACCCATCGCGCCGAGCGGCCGGGCATGCTCCACGCGACCTTCTTTCCGCGCCTGCAGGACAACATCCGCATGCTGCGCCAGGCCCACGCGGTGATCGGAGACCAGGTCGCGGCGGGCTACGACATCAGCCCAGCAGCGCAATGGCTGCTCGACAACTTCCATCTCATCGATGCCCAGCTGCTGGCCATCCACGAGGGCCTGCCGCGCAGCTACTTCCGCGCCCTGCCGGTGCTGCTCGACGAGCCGCTGGCCGGTCTGCCCCGCATCTATGGCGTGGCCTGGGCCTTCGTCGCCCATACCGACGGTGCCCTCGACGAGGATCTGCTGGTGCCCTTCCTGGTCGCCTACCAGGAATCACGCGAGCTGCGTCTGGGCGAAATGTGGGCCCTGCCGACCACGCTGCGTGTGGTGCTGGTCGAGAACCTGCGCCGGCTCGCTGAGCGCCTGGCCACCCACAAGGCGGCGCGCGAGGTGGCCAACCTCGTGTGCGATCGGCTGCCGGCCTGCAACGTGGAGTGGCTGGAGGCGCTTCGATCCCTGCTGGAGCGGCGCGGCGTGGCCGTTTCCTTCCTGGCCCAGATGGCGCAACGTCTGCAGGACGGGGCCCTCGAGGTCGACGCCAAGGTGCCTGTTGAGGTGCTCGACTGGCTGGATGCCGCCCTGCCCAATCTGGCCGGTGTGCAGGCGCAACAAGCGATGGAGCAGACGGCCGACAACCTGAGCGTGAGCAATGCGGTGACCTCGCTGCGCCAGATCGGCGACACCGACTGGCCGGACATCGTCGGTCGCACCAGCGCCCTGATGCAGCTCATGCTGTCCTCGGCCTCGTTTGCCGCGGAGCACAGTGGCACGCGCGACAGGACGCTGCACGTGATCGAACATCTCGCGCGCCGCAGCCGGCGCAGCGAGATGGAGGTGGCGCAGGCTCTGCTCGGTCTGATGAAGGCACCTGCCGTCTCGGGTGAGGCGGACACCAGGGCCGAAGCGGCCGAAGCACCTCCAGCGGTCGAGGCCACGACGGCGGCCCACTGGCTGGTCGGGGCAGGCCGTGACACCCTCCATCGGGCTCTCGGCTTGCATGTCGATCACTGGTTGATGTGGCAGGCCGCGCTGCGCCGTGCCGCGCTACCGCTGTACCTGGGCGCGGTAGTGCTGAGCACCCTGGCGCTGATGGCCTGGGTTCTGCCCCCTGATGGTCACAGCAGCGCGACCGGCTACGGCGCCTGGATCGCGCTATGGGTGGCCGTGCTCGCGCTGTTGCCGGCTTCGGAAACTGCGGTGGCGGTCATCCACCGCTTGGTCAGCGAGTCGACGCGACCGCACACGCTGTCGCGACTTGCGCTGGTCGACGGCATTACCGCGGAACACCGGGTGATGGTCGTGGTCCCCGCGATGATCACCGACGCAGCCACTATCGACCGCCTCGTGCACCGGTTGGTCCTGCACTGGCTGGCCAACCCCGAGCGCCACGCGCAGTTCGCGCTGCTGAGCGACTGGGCCGACGCCGCCACCGAACATGCGGCCGAAGATGAAGCCTTGCTGGCGCACGCGGTGGCGCAGATCCATATGGCCAATGCGCGCTATCCGATGCCCGGCCACGGGGAGCAAGGGCCGCGCTTCATCGTGCTGCACCGCCAGCGCACGCACAGTCGCGGCGAGCAGGCGTGGATCGGTTGGGATCGCAAACGCGGCAAGCTCGAACAACTGGTGGCTGCGCTGGCCACGGGCGACCATTCGGCCTTCGCCGACCTGGGCGAGGCCTCGTTGATCGTTGCAGGCACCCGCTATCTCGTCACCCTGGACAGCGACACCCAACTGCCCCCCGGCCGCCTGCGTGAACTGGTGAGCGTGGCCGCGCATCCGGACAACCAGCCGCGACTGAATGCTGCGGGCACACGCGTGGTCAGCGGCTACGGCATCCTGCAACCGCGGATCGTCACACCGTTGCCGGCACGGCACGAGGACACGGCCTTCCACCGTCTGTTCGCCGGCGAGTGCGGTATCGATCCCTACGGCTCGGCCAGCTCCGAGGTCTATCAGGACTTGTTCGGCGAAGGCAGCTTCACCGGGAAGGGGCTGCTGCAGGTGGACGCCGTGCATGCGGTGCTCCACGGACGGCTGCCTGAAGGATGGGTGCTCAGCCACGACCTGCTCGAAGGATCCATCGCGCGCTGCGCCGCCGTGACCGACATCACGCTGATCGAGGACGCGCCGGGCCATGCCGAGGTCGCCGCCTCACGGGTGCACCGCTGGACGCGGGGCGACTGGCAGTTGTTGCCCTTCCTGTTGCAGCCGCGGCGCTGGCCGCTCGGTGCGGTCAACCGCTGGAAGTTCATTGACAACCTGCGCCGTTCGCTGTTGCGGCCAGCGTCGCTGGTGTTGCTGACGGTCATGATGGTGGCCCCGGGGCTGTCACCCTGGCGAGCGCTGGCCCTGGTGTTCGCGGCCTTCTGCGCCGGACCACTGCTGGGGGCGTTGGCCGGTCTGGTACCCACCCGATCCGCGGTGGCCAGGGGGCACTTTTACCGTCAGGCCGGGGTCGATCTGGTGCGCGCATGCGGCGCCGGTCTGTGGCATTTGGCCATGCTGCTGCAACATGCCGCCGCCGCCGTCGACGCGATCGCGCGGGCCCTGTGGCGGATGACGATCAGCCGCCGCCGCCTGCTGCAATGGACGACGGCCGCGAGCGCGCAGTCGGCCGCACGCGTGGACTTCTTGTGGGCCTTGCGGCGGCACCCGCTGGTGCCGCCGGCCGCGCTGCTGCTGATCGCCGCACTGGCGTTGGCCGGCACGCCCCACTTGGTGCTGGGGATCGCGCTGTGCCTGCTCTGGGGCGGCGCGCCGGTGTGGAGCTGGTGGGCGAGTCGCCCTTTGCCAGCACCGGTGTCAGCCACCGTGCGTGAGCAGGATCGCCCGTACCTGGGCGTGCTGGCGCGTGACACGTGGGGCTACTTCGAGCGCTGCGTGACGGCGGCCGACCGTCACCTGCCGCCAGACAACCTGCAGACGGCCCCGCATGAGATGCTGGCGCGGCGCACCTCGCCGACCAACATCGGCCTGTATTTGCTGAGCGTGGCTTGCGCGCGCGAATTCGGCTGGATCGACACGCCTGAGTTGCTCCGCCGGTTGCAAAACACCCTGGACAGCGTCGATCGCCTGCAGCGCCATCGCGGCCACCTGCTCAACTGGTACGACACCGCGAGCGGCGAGCCGCTGCTGCCGATGTACGTCTCCACCGTCGACAGCGGCAACCTGAGCGGCCACCTGCTGGCCGTTGCGCAAGCCTGCCTGGCGCTCGCCCACGGCGCCCCGCAGGGGGATCTTTCGGGCCGCCGGACGCCACCGACTGACGACGATGAGACGCAGCGCAGCCTGCGCAGCCTGGCCGATCGCTGCGAGCAGCTGGCCTGGCAGCCTGACTTTGCCTTCCTGTACCACCGCAAGCGGCATTTGCTGCACATCGGGTGGCGCGTCGCCGAGCAGCAGCTCGACGCCGGTTTCTACGATCTGTTGGCTTCCGAATCCCGGCTGACCAGCCTGCTGGCCATCGCCAAGGGTGACGTGCCGGTGCGCCACTGGTGGGCGCTCGGGCGCCCGTTCTACGCTGTTGGCGCTGCCGCCGCCTTGCGCTCGTGGTCGGGCTCGATGTTCGAGTACCTGATGCCGACGCTGGTGCTGGCCGAGCCGCGCGGCAGCGTGCTCTTCGAGGCAAGCGCCGCGGCGCTGGTCGAGCAATGCCGCTACGCGGCAGCGCATGGCGTGCCCTGGGGAATCTCAGAATCGGCCTACGCGGGCTGCGACCACACCCTGGCCTACCAGTATGCGCCGCAGGGTGTGCCGCGACTGGCACTGCGCCGCACACCGCCCGACGAGCTGGTGGTCGCGCCCTACGCCACGGCGCTGGCCGCGCAGATCGCGCCCCACGACGCCTGCCTGAACCTGTCTGCGCTCGAGGGCCTGGGCGCGCGCGGCAGGCTCGGTTTTTTCGAGGCGCTGGACTTCTCGCCTTCTCGCCAGAGCAGCCGGCAGGTGGAGGGCACGCCGCTGACCCGGGTCCAGACCTTCATGGCCCACCACCAGGGCATGACGCTGGTGGCCCTGGCCAACGTGCTGCTGGACGGCGTGGTGCAGCGCTGGGGCATGGCCAATCCGCACATCGAGGCCGCTGTCTCGCTGCTGCACGAGCGCGCCCCGCGCGAGATCTCGCGGCTGTATGCACCGCCGGCCTACCCGCTGCCCGTCACGCTGCAGTCGCGAGCGCCACTGCTCATGCGCGTGCTGGCACCGGGTCAGCATGCGGTCGAGCCGACGCAGCTGTTGTCCAACGGCCACTACAGCGTGAGCTTGCGCGCCAACGGTGCAGGCACTAGCCGCTGCGGGGGCGTGAGCATCCACCGCTGGCGCGACGACGCGCTGCGCGATGCCTGGGGTCACTTTCTCTACCTTCGACGGTCCGAAGGCGGTCCGCTCTTCTCGCTGACCCAGCACCCGGCGCCCGACCCGGCGGCGCGCTATGAGTGCGTGTTCCATGCCGACCGTGTGTG
This sequence comes from uncultured beta proteobacterium, assembly GCA_903885585.1. Lineage (GTDB taxonomy): Bacteria > Pseudomonadota > Gammaproteobacteria > Burkholderiales > Burkholderiaceae_C > Rubrivivax. The sequence goes on along the minus strand of CAISJH010000135.1, from coordinate 3,609 downwards.
CTTCGAGGCCCATTGGCCCGACCTGCGCACCCGCATCACGGTCTGGGTGAGCCCCGAGGACGACATCGAGTTTCGACAGCTCGAATTGCACAACCTGGGCGACGCGGAACTGACGGCCGAGGTCGTCTCGGCCTTCGAAGTCACGTTGGCCGACGCGCGAGCCGACGAGACGCATCCGGCCTTTGGCAACTTCTTCGTCAGTGTCCACGCACAGCCGGCCCAATCGGCCCTGCACTTCGAGCGGCGGCCGCGCCTGGTCGGTGAACCGGGAATGCAGGCGGCGCACTTCCTGTCCGACGGGAGTGCGCAGGTCCAGGGCTTGGGCCAACAGACCGACCGGCGGCGCTGGCTGGGCCGCAACCGCGATGCCAGCGCACCACGCGCCTTGCTCGACGAATGGCCCACCGGCACCGACGACGTCGCGCTCGACACGGGCCTCGACCCGGTGTGCGCGCTGTCCGCACGGCTGCTCCTGGCGCCACAGGGGCAGGCCGGGCTGACCTTCGCGACCGCGGCGTCGGCGCACGGTCCCACGCTGCAGGCGGTGATCGACAAGTACCGTCAGCACAGCCATATCGAGCGCGCCTCCCTGATGTCGGCCACGCTGGCTGGCATCCGGCTTCACGACCTGCATCTGGTGGCCGAGAACCTGTCCGCGATCCAGACCCTGACCACCGCCCTGGTGCAAAGCCTGGCGCGGCCGAACGCTTTGCCAGGCGCGCCTGCCGCCTTTGACCGCCGACTGCTGGCGCGGGCGATCGTCTTGCCGGGCGCGCCCGCTGCCCTCGACCGCCGGTTGCTGTGGCGATACGGCATCTCCGGGGACCAGCCGCTGATCCTGGTGTCGATCAGCACCCCGCCGGGGCTGGGCCTGGTGAAGGCGCTGGCGCAGGCGCTGCGCCTTTGGAGCTGGGGCGGCGTGGCCTGTGATCTGGTGATCGTCAACGCGGAGCCGGCGTCGTACCTGATGCCGTTGCAGCGCGCCCTGGGCGCGCTGCGCGATCGCCATGACGCCGACACCGGCGCCCGCGCCGGCGGTGGCGCCGTCGGACTGCACCTGTTGCGCGCCGAGGACCTGGACAAAGACGCCCTGGCCACGCTGCAGGGCCTGGCGCGAATCCGTCTGCTGGCCGACGGGCGCCCACTCGCCCACCACGCGCGCGAGTGGGCCGAGCGCCATGAGGCGGCACGCACGCTGCGCCAGGAGGACGTGTCGGTGGTTGCGATGAAGGTGGAGGGCGGTGGTGTGGGCGGCGGCGAGGGCCACCCTGGCGGCGACGCGGGGGGCGCGGCCGACGCACCTGACCAAGGGCGGCCCGGCTTCGCCACCCCGAACGGCGGCTTCGTACCCGACAGTGGCGCGTTCAGCTTCGAGGTGCGCGGCGCGCGGCGCCCGCTGCGGCCGTGGATCAACGTGCTGGCCAACCCCGTCTTCGGCGGCCTTGTCTCCGAGTCCGGGAGCGGCACGAGCTGGGCGGTGAACAGCCGGCTGAACCAGCTCACGCCCTGGTCCAACGACGCCCTGGCCGACACGCCCAGCGAATGGCTGCTGCTGCAGGACCGGCGCACGCGCGAGGTGTGGAGCCTCACGCCATCGGTCTGGGGCGATCCGGCCTGCGCCTATCGCGTCGTCCACGGTCAGGGCACCACCACGATCAGCCACCGCCGCGGCCAGCTCGAGGTCTCGGCCAGCTGGTGCGTGGACGCGGAAGTCGCGGTCCGGCAGGTGCGCATTGGTATCGTCAACCAGGGGCCACGCCCGCGTTCGCTGCGCCTGGTGGGCATCGTCGAGTGGCTGCTTGGCGCGTCGCGCAGCGACCGTCGCACGGTGCACACCGCGCTGCACCGCCAACGCGCGCCGGGCGCACCGTTCGCGGCGCTGATGGCCACGCAGCAGGACAACAGCGCCGGCTTCGGCGGCGGCACGGCGTTCTGGGCCCTTTGCGGTGAGACCGGGGTCGATGATGCCCCGGACTGGACCTGTGACCGGCGCGAATGCTTCGACGCCCGCGGACGGGCGGTCCTGCCCGACCACTTCGGCCGTCGCCAGGGTGGCGGTGGCGAGCCCTGCGCAGCCCTGGGCACGGACCTGACGGTGGCGCCGGCTGGTTCGGTCGAGCGCGTGTTCCTGCTCGGCTGGGCGGCCAACCCTGCGGCAGCCAGTGAATTGGCCGATGCAGTGGCGCGGGTGCCCGCCGCCGACCGCCTGCAACGCACCCGCACGGCCTGGGACCGGCTGCTGGGCGCCGTCGTCGTGGCCACCCCCGACCCGCTGTTCGACGCGCTGGTCAACCATTGGCTGCTCTACCAGACCGTGGCCTGCCGGTTGTGGGGCAAGGCGGCCTTCTATCAGGCCGGTGGGGCGACCGGCTTTCGCGACCAGTTGCAGGACGCCATGGCACTGGTCTGGGCCGCGCCGGCCATGCTGCGCGAGCAGATCGTGATTTGCGCCTCGCGCCAGTTTGCCGAGGGTGATGTCCAGCATTGGTGGCACGCCCCGTTGGGCGCCGGCGTGCGCACCCATTTCTCAGACGACCTGCTCTGGCTGCCCTACGCGCTGGCCCACTACCTGAACGCCACTGGTGATGCCGCCTTGCTTGACCAGAGCGTGCCCTTCATCGAGGGCCAGGTGATCCCTGAGGGCGCCGAGGACCACTACGGCACGCCGCAGGAGAGCACGCAGCAGGCGACGGTCTACGAGCACGCGGCGCGGGCCATCGACCGCAGCCTGCGCGTGGGCGTGCACGGCCTGCCGCTGATGGGAAGCGGCGACTGGAACGACGGCATGAACCGCGTCGGCATCGAAGGGCGTGGCGAATCGGTGTGGCTGGCCTGGTTTCTTTGCCGGCTGGTGGCCGACTTCACGCCCATCGCACGCCAGCGCGGCGATGTCCTGCGCGCCGAACGCTGGGCGCACGCGGCGCTGGGCTGGCGGGCCGCGTTGCAGGGCCCTGCCTGGGACGGCCGCTGGTACGCGCGCGCCTTCTTCGACGACGGTCAGCCGCTCGGTTCGCAGCACAACGAGGAGGCACGCATCGATCTCATCGCGCAGGCCTGGGCCGTGCTGTCGGGCGTGGCGCCGGTCGAACGCCAAGCTCAGGCCCTGGCGGCGGTGCAGGCGCTGCTCGTCGACGACGAGGCCGGCCTGATCCACCTGCTGGCGCCGCCTTTCGCGCACTCCAAGCCGAGTCCGGGCTATATCCAGGCCTACCCGCCGGGGGTGCGCGAGAACGGCGGCCAGTATTCGCACGCGGGGGTCTGGGCGCTGATGGCGCAGGTGGCCTGGGCCAAGACGCAGCCCGATCCTGGCCCCGGCCTGGCGCGGGCCTGGCGCTGGTTTGAGCACCTGAGCCCGGCGCACCGCGCGGCGGACCCGGCGAAGGCCGCGGCCTACGAGGTCGAACCCTACGTGATGGCCGGCGATGTCTACACCGCGCCCCCTTATGTCGGGCGCGGCGGGTGGAGCTGGTACACCGGTTCGGCGGGTTGGATGCACCGGGCGGCGGTCGAGTCCCTCTTCGGCTTGCAACTGGGCCCCGACACGCTGTCCCTCGCACCCGGCCTGCCGCCGCACTGGCCGCGCGCCGAACTCACGCTGCGCCGCGATGG
>CAISJH010000134.1 GCA_903885585.1 uncultured beta proteobacterium | reverse complement strand
TCCACCACCACGGCACGCCCCATGTTTCAACACCTCGAGCCCTACGCCGGCGACCCCATCCTCAGCCTGAACGAAGCCTTCCAGAAGGACCCTCGACAGGACAAGATCAACCTGTCCATCGGCATCTACTTCGATGACGCCGGGCGGATCCCGGTGCTGGACTGCGTGCGCCAGGCCGAGGCGCAGATGCTGGCCGACAGCGCGCCGAAGTCCTACCTGCCCATCGAGGGCTCGGCGGCCGCGCGAGCCGCGGTTCAAAAGCTCCTGTTCGGCGCCGGCCACGAGGCTGTGACCAGTGGCCGCGTGGCCACGCTGCAGACCGTGGGCTCCAGCGGCGGCCTGAAGGTGGGCGCCGACTTTCTCAAGCGCTGGTTCCCCGACAGCGCCTTGTGGGTGAGCGACCCCACCTGGGACAACCACCGCGCCATGTTCGAAGGCGCCGGCGTCACGGTGCACACCTACCCGTACTACGACGCCGCCACCGGCGGGCTGAAGTTCGACGCCATGCTGCAGACGCTGCGCGGCCTGCCCGCGCGCAGCATCGTGCTGCTGCACGCCTGCTGCCACAACCCCACGGGCGTGGACCTGACCCGCGCGCAGTGGGAGGCGCTGATCCCGGTGCTGCGCGAGCGTGAACTGCTGCCCTACCTGGACCTGGCCTACCAGGGCTATGGCGACGGCATCGAGGAAGACGCCTTCGCCGTGCGGGCCCTGGCCTCGGCGGGCTTGAGCTTCTTCGTGGCGAACTCGTTTTCCAAGAGCATGAGCGTGTATGGCGAGCGGGCCGGCGCCTTGAGCGTGGTCTGCGCGGATGCGGCCCAGGCCGACCTCGTGCTCGGGCAGATGAAGGCCACCGTGCGGCGCAACTACTCGAGCCCCGCCATCCATGCCGCCGGCATCATCAGCCGTGTGTTGACCGACCCGGCGCTGCGCGCCTCCTGGGAAGCGGACGTGGCCGCCATGCGCGAGCGCATCCTGGCCATGCGCCACTCGCTGCACGGTGTGCTGAGCGCGCGCCTGCCCGGGCGCGACTTCAGCTACTTCCTCACCCAACGCGGCATGTTCAGCTACACCGGCTTGAGCGGGGCGCAAGTGGACCGACTGCGCGAGGAGTTCGGCGTGTACCTGGTGCGCTCCGGGCGCATGTGCGTGGCCGGCCTCAACACGGGTAATGTCGAGCGTACGGCCCAGGCCATGGCCGCCGTGCTGGGCTGAAGCCCCGTCAGCGGCGCAAGTGGGCGGCGAAGGCGTCGGCCGGTAGCGGCCGGCCGAAGAAGTAGCCCTGCGCATCGTCGCAACCCAGCCCTCTCAGGGTCTCCAGTTGCTGGGCTGACTCCACACCCTCGGCCACGGCGCGCATGCCCATGCCGTGGGCCAGTGCGATGGCCGCCCGCGTGATGCCCATGGCCTCATCGTCGGGCAAGCGCCCGACAAAGGAGCGGTCCACTTTGAGGGACTGCGCCGGCACGCGGTGGATCAGGGAGAGCGACGAGGTGCCCGTGCCGAAATCGTCGATGGCCATGTGCACGCCCAGGCCCTGCAAGCGCGCCAACAGGGCATCGGCCCGGCCGTGCTGGGCGGTGATCATGGCCTCGGTCAGTTCCAGCTCCAGCGCCGATGGCTCGATGTCATACCGTTCCAGCGCGTTGCGCACGTCGTCGAACAGCACGTCGCTGACCAGCTGGTGCGATGACAGGTTGATGGCGCAGCGCGGGGGTTGCAGCCCGGCGTCGCGCCAGCGGCGCAACTGGCGGCAGGCGGTATCGAGCACCCAGCGGCCGAGCTGCAGGATGAGCCCTCGCTCTTCCGCGAGGGCGACAAATTCACTGGGCGGCACCAGTCCGCGCTGCGGGTGGTCCCAGCGCACCAGCGCCTCCATGCCCGACATCGCGCCCGAACCGAGGTGCACACGCGGCTGGAAGTGCAACTCCAGGCCACCCGAGGAAAAACTCTGCCGCAGGTCCAGCTCGAGCGCCAGCTGCCGCGCCACGGTGCGCGCCAGCTCGCCGGTGTAGAAGCGGAATTGGTTCTTGCCCTCCTGCTTGGCCAGGTACATGGCCGCGTCAGCCTGCTCCACCAGGTGCCTGGCTTGCGTGCTGTCGTCCGGGTACAGGGCGATGCCGATGCTGCCATGCACCTGCAGCTCCCGCTCCTGGAAGGCGATGGGCTGGGCGATGGCGTGCAGCAGCTTGTCGCCCACCAGCGACAGCCCTGCCGGCGAGGCCTTGCCCGGCAGCAGGGCGACGAACTCGTCACCGCCCAGGCGGGCCACGAAGTCGCTCTCGCGCAACTCGGCACGCAGGCGGGCCGCAGTGGCCTTGAGCACCTCGTCGCCGGCTGCATGGCCGTGCGTGTCATTGATCTGCTTGAAGCCGTCCAGATCGATGAAGCACAGGCTGAAGTGGCCATTGCTGCGCCGGGCCCGGGCCACGGCGCGGTCGAGCTCCTCGATGAATTGCGCGCGGTTGGGCAGGCCGGTAAGCACGTCAAAGCGGGCCAGCAGGGCGAGCTGGCGTGAAGCCAGCGTAGCGGCCGTGACGTCGCTGCCCACGCCCCGGTAGCCGGTGAACACACCTTGTGCGTCCAGCACCGGTTCGCCACTGATACGGCAAAAGCGCGGGCTGCCGTCGCCGCCGCGGACACCATGGACGATGTCGCGGAAGGGCTGACGATCGGCCAGGGCCTGCAGATAGCGCTTGACGGTACGCTCGTCGCACTCGAAGCCGTCCAGCTCCTGCGCCCGCCGACCGAGCAGACTGGACACCGGCATGCCGCCAGCCACCATGGCGCCTTCGGACAGGTAGGTCAGGCGCCCATTGGTGTCCTGCTCCCACACCCAGTCGGAGGACAGCGACACCAGACTGGCCAGGCGGGCCTCGCTCAGGCGCAGGGCCTCGGTGCGCTCGGCCACCCGGGTCTCCAGCAGATCACGCTCTTGGCGCAAGGCCTCGTTGAGCGAGGCCATCTCCTCGGAGGCCTGGGCCTGCGAGCGCTCCATCAGGTAGCGGTCCTCGTCGGCCTCTTCGTAGGCGCGCGAGACACGGTCGATGAAGGCCTGCCACCCCGACAGATCGGGAGGCGACTCGGAGCCCAGCTCCAGACGCTGGAGCTGCCTGTTCAGCAAGGCGTGCCAGCCCTCCAGCCCCTTCGCCATCCCGTCGTCTCCTGCCACGCGTCAGCTGCCTTCTTGTTGATGTCCGGTGCCCACCTCAGGCCGGACACTCCCAAAGCACTGACACCGTCAAGGTTTGATTGTGCAGCCGGCGTGCACAGCCTGTGGAAAAGCAGCCTGCAAGGCTTGCAGAGAGGGCGGCGCCAAACCATGGGCAGGCGCACCGAACACCAGCACCAAGGTTTGCGGACTGTCGAGCTCGGACGGCAACGGCCGGCTCCAACCTGCTGCGGGGTCGTGGCAGAGGGTGACGAGCTGCACGACGCCTCAGTCGTGCTTCAAGGCCACGGTCTTGAGCACCGAGAAGCCGTACAGCGCCTCGAAGCCCTTCTCGCGTCCGTGACCCGAGTGCTTCACGCCGCCAAAGGGCAGCTCGATACCGCCACCCGCGCCATAGTTGTTGACAAAGACCTGGCCGCACTGGAGCTTGCGCGCCATGCGCAGGGCGCGGCTGCCGTCGCGCGTCCACACCCCAGCCACCAGACCGAAGGGCGTGCCGTTGGCAATCGTCAGCGACTCGCGCTCGCCCTCGAACGGGATGACCGCCTGCACCGGGCCGAAGATTTCCTCCTGCGCGATGCGGTGACCGGGGCTCACGTCGGCCACCAGGGTGGGGGCGACCCAGCAGCCCCCGGGCGGCAGCGTGGCCGGCAGCGGTGCCTGCGCGGCGATACGCAGGCCACTGTCGCGCACCACGTCCAGGTAGCCCTGCACGATCTCACGCTGGCGCGCCGAGATGACCGGGCCGATGTCCAGGTCGTCCAG
>CAISJH010000133.1 GCA_903885585.1 uncultured beta proteobacterium | reverse complement strand
GTAAGGGTTCGTTCATGGTCCATTGTAAAATCCGCAGGTTTTGGATAAGCGTGCGGCCGCATGTCATCGAGCAATCTCCACGTTGGTGGGTGGTGTTCGGTCAAGGCGACCCGGACTGTCCCACCCTCCAAGCACACGCCCCCATCCGCAAGAAGGCGCAACCCGCGCGAGGCCCTTTCACATGAAGTCCGTCCAAGCCCTGATCCTCTCGGCCCTGCTCTCCGCCGCCGCTTTCGGCTCGGCTCAGGCCGCTGAGACCAAGCCCTCCTTCAAGGCTGACCTCGCCAAGGGCCAGGCCCTGGCCCAGGTCTGCACCGCCTGCCACGTGGCGGATGGCAGCCGCGGGTCGCCGGCCAATCCCATCCTGCAAGGCCAGCACCCCGAGTACCTGGCCAAGCAGCTCCAGGAGTTCAAGTCGGGCAAGCGCAACAACGCGATCATGAAAGGCTTTGCGTCCACCCTCAGCGAGGAGGACATGAAGCACATTGCCGCGTTCTATGCCTCCAAGACCGCCAAGCCAGGCGCCGCCAAGAACAAGGACACCGTTCGCCTGGGCGAAAAGGTCTATCGCGGCGGCATCACGGCCAAGGGCGTGCCGGCCTGTGCGGGCTGCCACGGGCCCACGGGCGCCGGCATCCCTGCCCAGTATCCGCGCCTGGGTGGTCAGCACGCCGACTACACCGAGAGCCAGATGAACGGCTTCCGCGCCGGCACCCGTGCCAACAACGCGCAGATGATGACGATCGCCGGCAAGCTCAACGACGCCGAGATCAAGGCCGTGTCGGACTACATCGCCGGCCTGCGCTGAGCGCTGAGCCCAGACCCCAGCGCCCGTCTGCAGGCGCTTCGAAAAGAGCCGGTCCCTGACCGGCTCTTTGTTTTTCATCGTCCTGATCAGTGGGCTTTCCGGAGCCCGCGGCGCGGACATAGCCCGGGCGCACCCGCTGGAGCGCCAGATCGCTTAATGTCGTGCCCTGAGCAGTCGCTGCAGGGGCAGCGCGAGGATCCAGGAGGCACTCTTCCATGCACTACCAACCCGATCGCGGCTTCCAGCACCCGGTGGCCTCTGACATCACGCCACGGGCGGTCTATGAGGCACGCCGTGACTGTCTGCGGGCAGTGGCACTCGGCGCGGCAGGTACCGCCCTGGGTGCCTGGGCTGGACGTGACGCACTGGCGTCCACCGCAGCGCCGGGCAAGCTCGCACCGCTGCCCGGGGGCCGCAGCAGCGTGTCCGGGGCGACGACGATGGAAAAGCCGACGCCCTACAAGGACGCCTCCACGTACAACAACTTCTACGAGTTCGGCACCGACAAGAGCGACCCGGCCCGCTACGCCACCACCTTGAAGACGAAGCCCTGGACAGTGGCCATCGAAGGCGAGGTCCGCAAGCCCGGCACCTTCGACATCGATTCGCTGCTGAAGCTGGCGCCGATGGAAGAGCGCATCTACCGCCTGCGCTGCGTGGAGGGCTGGTCCATGGTGATCCCGTGGGTGGGCTGGTCGCTGTCGGAGCTGATCAAGCGCGTGGAGCCCACGGGCAACGCCAAGTTCATCCAGTTCGTCACGCTGGCCGATACCTCTCAGATGCCTGGTCTGCGCTCCTCGGTGCTGGAGTGGCCCTATGTGGAAGGCCTGCGCATGGACGAGGCAATGCACCCGTTGACCCTGATGGCCTTCGGCATGTACGGCGAGGCATTGCCCAACCAGAACGGCGCGCCGCTGCGCCTGGTGGTGCCTTGGAAATATGGCTTCAAGTCGAGCAAGTCCATCGTCAAGATCCGCTTCCTGGAGAAGCAACCACGCACCAGTTGGGAAGTGGCCATCCCCAGCGAGTACGGCTTCTACTCCAACGTCAACCCGAAGGTGGACCACCCGCGCTGGAGCCAAGCCACCGAGCGGCGCATCGGGGAAGACGGCCTGCTGACCAAGAAGCGCCCCACCCTGATGTTCAACGGCTACGAGTCGCAGGTGGGGCAGCTCTATGCGGGGATGGACCTGCGCAAGTTCTATTGAACACCCCAAAGGTCAGTAGGGGCCAGGGTCTTCTCGAGCTCGTCAACCATCTTCAGCGCCTTGAACCGCCTGCTGCTGCACCCTGCCGCGAAGCCTTCAGTCTTTCTGTTTGCGCTGACGCCGTTCCTCTGGTTGGCCTATGCAGCGCTGACGGACCCGTCTGCACTGCTGGGCGCCAACCCCGCCGAGACGCTGATCCGCAACACGGGCGAACTGGCGCTTCGCTTTCTCTGCGCCACGCTGGCCATCACCCCACTGCGGACCTGGACGGGGTGGCAGGCGTTGGCCAGGCTGCGACGCATGCTGGGGCTGTTCGCCTTCTTCTACGCCACACTGCACTTCCTGTGCTTTGCCTGGCTGGACATGGGACTGGACCTGGAGGCCATCCTGGCCGACATCGTCAAGCGGCCCTTCATCCTGGTGGGCACCGCCGCGCTGCTGGGCATGCTGCCCTTGGCGGCCACGTCGTTCAACCGAGCCATCAAGACCATGGGGGCCCGACGCTGGCAGGCCCTGCACCGGGCCGTCTACGGCGTGGCCGGGCTGGCCCTGCTGCACTTCTTCTGGATGCG
>CAISJH010000132.1 GCA_903885585.1 uncultured beta proteobacterium | reverse complement strand
GGGCACTGGACGGCATCCAGCAAGCTGCAACCGATCTGATGGAACGCGAGATGGCCGATGCATCGCTGACGGCCGGCATGGTTCCTGTGCCGCTGCGCGCTGCCGTGGCGGCGCAGCTTCAGGCTGTTCTCACCGCAGCGGCTGCGATTGCCACTTGAGTCCGGGTGCGGCCAAGCCGCGCACGGCCGACCGACAGGACCAGCCGGCTCAGGTCACGGTTAAAGACCGCGGCTGGGCCTTGGCAACTCGACGGTTTGACCGTGGTGCAGCAGCGAAGCTGCCGGGCTTCAGGATGCCGCCTAGCATGAGGTCGATCGCAGCCAGCTTTATGGCGATGGGCCTGCTCATGGCAACCGAACCGAAGCCCTCCCCGGTCAGGAAAGACTGGACCAACTCCGCAGCCTGCTCCGGGACAACGCCAGGTTGCAGGTGGCCATCCGCGGCGAGCTGGGCAAATCCGCGCTCAAGAAAAACATACCGATCCCTAAAGGCATCGGCCAGGGCCAGGCGGAGGACCTCGCTCTTCCGGGCGGCCAGGAGCAGTTCCAGTTCGACCAGTGCGAGCTTGCCTCGGTCCGGCAGTTCGTTCTTGCGCACCCGGGCATGAAGCGCCTCGCGCAGTTCTACAGGATTGGAGAAAGCGCCCTCCTGGATGGATGTTTCCCGCAGCCTGGCGATGACGGCAGACACGGCCTCGTCTTTACTCGAGAAGTGAACGTAGAAGGCGCCGCGGCTGATGCCGGCCTGGTCGCAGATGTCGGACAGCGACACCGAGACAGCACCAAGGCGGGTCATGCATTCCAGCGTGGCATCGACGATCTCCGCCTGACGCGCTTGCATGTACTCTGGGGAACGGGCGGGCATGGTTCGAAAGCTCTTCTTGGGGGGCGCGAGCGTCTGTTGGCACTTGACTCTAGGCGATCTGCGCAGATTCTTCATCTGGGAATCGCAGAAAGACCTGCGCGCAATCGCGCTCGATGCATACGTTGAAGCCATCCCCGGTGGTGCTCATCGTGATCGCAGTTGCCATCCCGCGCCCTTTGGGTCAGCCGACCTATTGCAAGTACGCACTGTCAGGAGGTAGTGGACTGAGACAGTTTCGATTCGCCACCGCCGATACGATCGTCATCGTACGCACCAGTCCCGCAGGGCCTACTTTGCGGTGTCCTCCTCCTGTTCGCAAGCGGCGCGCGCATGGTTTAGGTGAGAAGCCGGAAAGCGGTCGATCTCCAGTGTCAGCCTATGGCCCGGTCAAGCCGAAGGCAGGCCCAGACTCGTCGCCAGAAACCTGTCGTTCAGCTGCTCGCCGAGGCCACGAATGGGCGCGCGGGGTGACCGACCTTTAGTGGCCGACAACCGTCGTTTGGCTGGATCACTTGATCGACCGCTGTCGCTGCACGGCGGACCTACGTCAGCCTATTCATGAATGGCGCAGGGTGGCAGCTCAACCTTTGCGGTTCACCTTGAGAGTGGGCCTCTCCGGGTGCGCCATCGCGAGCGTGCGCTAAGCGGGCCTCATGCTGGGACGAGCGCCGAGAACGCGTCGTCGAGACACTCGACCAGAATGCCGATCCCCGCCCCAGGGCTCTGACCCGCGCGCTGGTACAACGCCACCTCGGCACGGGCGGCCGGATCGGTCAGCGGAATCCAGCACAGGGTTCCCGCGCCGACGTCGTCGGCGACGTTCTCGCGCAATAGCAGGCTCACCATCCCACCGGCCCGGACGAGAGCCCGAATCATGGCCACCGAGGTGGTCTCGACTTCGGGCTCGAGCACCCGGCGTTCCCGCGCCGCCACCTGCTCTGCAATCAACCTCAGCTCCATGTCGGGAGCCGGAAGCGCGAGGGGCCACTCGAGGCAATGACGGAGCTTGATCGGGCTGGGATGCCGGGCGACCTCGTGCGAAGGTGGCACGACGACTCCAAGCTGCTGGCGCCAGCCGCGAAGCTTCTCCACGCCGGGTGGGGCACGCCGCTGCAAGCAGAAGGCGAGGTCGACCTCGCCGTTGGCCAGCCATCGCAGCAAGGTCTCCCCGTTGCCGGTGCGAACGTCGAAGCGGAGTCCCGGATGTCGCACGCGGATCCGCGCGATGACGCCAGGCAGCAAGGTCTCGGCGCTGGACTGCGGTGCGCCCACGCTGACATGGCCGCGACGCAGCGCCCGGAGGTCCGCTACCTGCGCCAGCGCCTGGTCGTAGTCGCGTTGCGCGCGGCGCACGGCCGCCAGGACGATCTCGCCCGCGGCCGTGAGCTGCATGCCGCGAGGCAGCCGGTCGAACAGCGGAACGCCGACGTGCTCTTCCAGGTTCAGGATCTGCTGGTGCACAGCGGCAGCCGTGAGATGAAGGGACTCGGCCGCCTTGCGGACCGAACCGCGGCGGGCCACGGCGTCCATGCAACGGAACGCCTGCGAGATGGGTGCGCTCATTGGTTAACTGTACGGAAAAATTGAACGGCACAGCAGAAATTTGCCGATATGCCTGACCCATACCGCTGCCTACAGTCGCTGCATCGCCGACCGCAGGAGGTTCCGTCATGAAGAAGATCATCGTCTTGGCCGCGCTCATGGGCGCCGCTGCATCGGGCGTCTGGGCCCAAGGTACCTGGCCCGACAAACCGGTGACGGTCGTCGTGCCCTTTGGCGCAGGGGGTGGTGTGGACGCTGCAGCGCGCATCGTGCTGCCGAAACTGGCTGAGCGACTGGGCCAGCAGATCGTGATCGAGAACGTGCCTGGCGCCTCGGGCACCATCGGCACGCAACGCGTGGTGCGGGCCAGGCCCGATGGCTACACGCTGCTGTTCGCCGTAGCCAGCCCGATCAACGTGGCACCGCTGGTCGCTCCGTCCAGCGTGCGCTACGACGCGCTGAAGGACCTGCAGCCAGTGGCCCCCGTGGCGGTGTCGCCTTTCGTGCTGATCGGCCGGCCCGGGCTCGGCGCGAAGTCCACCTCCGAAGTTCTGGCCATGGCCCGCGCCGCCCCAGGCAAGGTCACCTACGGCACCGACGGCGTCGGCACGTCCCTGCACGTGACCGCAGCGATGATCGCTCAAAAGGCTGGCCTAGCGCTGATGCACGTGCCCTACAAGAGCGGGCCCCAGGTGCTGACGGACGTGGCCGGCGGCACGGTCGACCTCGCGGTGCTTCCGGTGGCCTTGGTGCAAGGTATGGCCAAGGACGGCAGAGTCCAGGCGTTTGGGGTCACCTCGCGCCAGCGCAGCAACGCGCTGCCGGGCACACCGAGTCTGTCGGAAGTCCGCGAGCTGGCCTCCCTGGACGTGGAATCCTGGATGGGCCTGCTGGCACCGGCCGGGCTCGATGCCGCCGTGGTCGCACGGCTGTCGCGCGAAGTCGCGGCGGTGCTGGCCGACGCCGAGGTGCTGCGCCAGCTGGCGCTTGGTGGCATGAGTCCGCTGCAGATGAGCCCGTCGGACTTCACGGCGTACTTGGCGCGCGAGCGGGGTGCGCTGGCCGAAGCCATCCGGGCGGCCAGCATCAAGGCAGAGTGAGGTGACGGCGCTCGTCGCCGCCCTCGTGCTGGTGGCCGGGCTGGCCATCGGAGCCACAAGCGTCGGCGGCGTGCTGGTGGTGCCGGTGCTCACTGGCTTGGGCTACGTCGCTTCTCACGAGGCGGTGGCGGCGGCCAGCTTCGGCTTCGGCTTTGCCGGGCTGGCGGCCTTCGCCGGCCGGGGGGCGATCGCCGCAGACGCACCCCGGCTGGGTTGGGGTGGTTTGGTGAGCGCCTTCGTCGGCGCAGCCCTGGGTGCCTACACGCTGGCCTGGTTGCCGGGACGGACCGTCGTGCAGGTCGTCGGTACGGTCGCGCTGGTGTCGGGCGCGTTTGCCTTGTTAGGGGTGTCGGTGCGGCGGCGACGTGTGCCAGGTGTGGCGGGTCTGGCCTTGCTGGGGTTGGTGGTCGGTTGCGTCTCGTCGTGGTCCGGCACTGGCGGGCCGGTGGTGCTGCTGCCACTGCTGGCGCTGATGGGTTGGCCGCTGGGCGATGCGGTGCAGGCGGCCCAGCGCATCCAGCTTCCGGTGGCCGCCGCGGCGAGCGTCGTCCATGCCACGGCAGAGCGTCTCGACCTTTGGCTGGGCATGGGCCTGGGTTCGCTCTTGCTGGCAGGCTGGTGGGCGGGGCGCTGGGCTGCGGCGCGCTTGCCCGTGATGGTGCTTCGAAGATGCTTGGGAGTCGTGCTGATCGCGACCGGCCTCACCACTTTGCGTTGAAGGGAAAATGCGCATGAACACTAACGCCCCGTTGCGCGAAGCGCTGGCAAGAGACGAGTTACTGTTCGCACCGGAATGGACCCTGCTGCCGACGGGGCCCAAGACTGGGTGGGGGGTATGCGTGCGCGGCGGCCGCTTCGCCGATGTCGGCCCCCTGGCCGAGGTGATGGCGCGAGCCCCGACGCTGGCCCCGTTGACGCTGCCGCTGACGATGCTGATGCCCGGTTTCGTCGATGCGCACCACCATCTGACGCAGAGCTTCGGCAAGGCCCTGGCCTTTGGCGAGCCTTCGGAAATCTTCCGTCGAATCTGGGTGCCGCTCGAAGGCAGCCTGGACCCACACAGCCTGTACCTCAGCGTCAAGCTGGCGTCCCTGGAGGCGTTGCGCGGCGGCTACACGACGGTCTGCGACGCGGGCGTCCGCTCGTCACACGGGCTCGAGGCCATAGCCGCGGCCACGCGCGAAGCGGGCATCCGGTGCGTTCCGTCGTTCGTCTGCAACGACGACGGCACGGCGCACGATGCGACGCTGGCCGCGGCGGAGCGATTCCTGGCTCAGGCATCGCCGGGATGGCACCCGTCGCTCGCGATATCGATCCCCGAAGCGGCAACGGACGCGATGCTCGGCGCGGCCTCGGCGCTGGCGGCCGAGGCCGGCACCGTGCTGCAGGTGCACGTGAACGAGCACTTGGCGTCTGTGGAACGCTCGCTCGTGGCGCGCAGCCTTCGCCCATTGCAGCACCTGCATGCGTCGAGGGCGCTAGGCCCGCAGGCGCTGCTCGCGCATTGCACGATGCTCACCCCCGCCGAGATGCTGCTGCTGCGAGACCATGACGCCGCGGTGTCGATCAATCCCGTGGCCAGCCCGTGGAAGGGCAACGCGGTGGCACCGACGGAACTGCTCGCAGCGCTTGGCGTGCGCCTTGGCCTCGGTACCGATGGCACCCGCAGCGATGGCTTCCGAATGATGGACGCCGCAGAGAGCAACCAACGCCTTGGTTACGGGATGGCCAGCGGCGACGCCGTGTGCGGCGGAGGTAGGCTGTGGTTGACGATGGCCACGGCGGGAGGCGCCGAGGCCGCGGGCCTTGGCCGCGTGACCGGACGCGTCGAGACTGGGCTGTCCGCGGACTTCCTTCTGCTGGATCTGGACGTCCCAGAACTGACACCCTCGTGGGATTTGGGCTGGGAGCTGGTTCGACTGGCGTCGCGCGACCAGGTGATCTCCGTGCACGTCGAAGGGCAGATGCGGCTCTGGCAGGGCTGGCCTGTGGACTGGGATGCACGGGCGATGATGGCCGAGGTCAGGACTGTGGCGCAGCAGAGCGTGACCCGAGCGCCCATTCACAAGGTTCATCAGCTGCCGTGAGCCCATCCAGCTTGTCGTCAGTCTCAGCGGCTTGATGACGGGCGGCTCTAGACTGGCTGCTGCCGGTCGCGCTCAGGCGGCGCGTCGGCGGCCGCCAGAAGCTGACCTCCGCCCTTGCATCAGCTGGTTGGCACCTTCACGCAGGAAGCCTCCCTTCGCTCTCCGCATGATGGACGAGAGGATCTGCGAGTCGACCGCCGGGCGCTATAACTGCTCCCTCTGCAGACGACCGCCGGCACTCTACCCGTTGCAGTCCCACAGAGGTTTGTTCCGGCCGCCCGCGAGCTGCCGGTGTGAGTAGGAGGTCCTCGGTTAGCCGTCAATGGCATAAACTGCCAATAGCGATCAGGCGGGCTTGCCGCTCGCTTTCTTGGGAGTTCATGCCATGCCTACTCGGAACGTCGTGCTGAGTGATCGTCAACAGCAGATGGTGGAAAGCCTGGTGCAGTCCGGGCGCTACCAGAACGCCAGCGAGGTTCTGCGCGAAGGGCTACGACTGATCGAGGAGCGAGATCGCCTCGAAGACGCCAAGCTCACGGCCCTCAAGCAAGCGGCGCGTCAGGGCTGGGCCGATGTGTCCGCCGGTCGGTACGTGGATGTTGCTGATGATCAACTCGAAGACTTCATCGGGCAGTTGGGGCGTAGCGCTGCGCAGCGCGCCAAGACCGCGAGTTGATGTTCCGCTACAGGCTGTCGGAGGCCGCGCAGGGTGACGTCCTGGGCATCCTTGCGTGGACCCATGAGCAGCTTGGCGAGGCGGCTCGACGTCGCTACGAGAGTCTGGTCGTGGCCGCACTGCGCGACGTGGCAAGCCAGCCCGACAGGCCGGGCAGCGTCGGGCGGCCCGAACTCGGCGCAGGCGTCCGGTCTTGGCACCTGCGACTGAGCCGATCCCACGTCAGGCCCGGTATAGAGCTTGTCCGCAGGCCGCGCCACTTCCTCGTGTACCGCACTGAACCCACCATGGTCGTAATCGGTCGGGTGCTGCACGACGCCATGGAGTTGGCGCGACATCTGGATCCCGAAACGTCCTGGGAGTAGTTTGACGATCGTTCGCGCGCGTCGATGTTCATGTCGATAGTGGCGAACCGCTGGCATCTCGCAGCGGGCATTCAGGCTTCCAGGAAGCCGTCTAACGCGAACGACTCCTGCTGGCCGACACCCGTCGTCCGGCTAGACCGTATGAGCCTGCATGTGGCCGTCGGCCAATCTGTAAAGCTGCGAGTGGTCAACGCCGCTGTCCAAGGTGGGCAGCCCTGTCGTGCGTAGAGTTTTTCAGTGGCTGCGCACCAATCTGCACGAAAAGTACGATTACCTCGGTGAAGGCATGCTGAACACTGAGCGAGGCACTTTCAATTGCCGACCCTATTGGCTAACGTTGAAATCATCGAGGGATCGCCGAAAAAATGGTGTCATTCGAGTCCGTTGACTCTTGCCGGTTTGAAGCCCTTCAAGCGCGTCTGGTAATTTTATAGAACAAACCTCATGGACAAGCGCGAGCAAACACCTCATTTGAATTAGAGGAATAACAAATGAGAACTCCACTTTGCATTCTCATCGCTGCGGCCTGTGCTTGCTTGACAGCGTGCTCTACGATTGGCAGTAGGACTATCGATATCGCCTTAACAGGCGAATTACGATTTGAGACACCGACAGAACCTGATGCGTTCCTTGCACGCACGACTTTTACTCCAGGGCTGAAGCACCCGCGTCAACTATCACCGTTCCCACCTGTACAGGCAGAACTGCAAGGAATTGTTGTTAAGGCTATAGTCAGCACTGTTGTGGTTTCTATAACCATAGAAAACCCAAAAACTCTTGATTTTCAGATTGATCCTTCGGCCGGAATCATGTGGAGCAATCTCATCAACGACCCGAAACCATTGGCGTGCGTCAATCCGAGCACTATGTCGGATGACCAAGCGGCTTTAATTGCCGCGACCAGAAAAATAGACATCAAAAAAGCTCAAAAAGAGCTTCAAGACATTAGAGACGAGCTTGCCAAGGCAAACGCCATTCGGCCATCAACTGGAAATTCATGGCGCTACTTTTGCGGCGGACCTTCCTATAAATCCATCTTCCCAAGTGGATATATATTTAATTTCACACATGACTCGAAAAAATCTCCATTTGAAATGGAAAAGGGAGGAGTCGGAAATGCCTTCAATTTATCTATGCCCATGGTATTCAATGGAAACCCCGGGATTCTTGCACTTGAATTGAAAGCAACTGATGCGAAAGCGCGATTAACATATTACTGAAATTACTGGATGGATGGGGTAGTCGTATTTTTTGTGCAATTTAGTACGCGCTGGAATAAAAAGCATTGCACAACAGGCATTTACATTTTCTGTGGTTCTGGGCACTTCGTGCTTTTCGTGCGATTGGTGCAGTTCGCCCTGATGCCCCCCTTCCGAGGCCGTACCTGGCGGGGTGGTCCTGCAATCGACTGCGTCAATTCTCCTCGCTGCGGTCACGAACCTCCAGCTTGAACTGCCAGCCCTCGAACGCGGCCACCATGCGGCCGTGTTCGTCCCAGGCGATCTCTCGACCATCGATCATGACCGCCGGTACACGATGGTCATCATCAGGATCGCTTTCGACGCCGCCGCGCAGGATCAGGTGATCATTCACCAGCGGGCCGTGGGTCGGGGGCGAAGGTAGGCACAGCATCAGGCAGTGACGGGTAGGCGGCCAATGTAGCTGTCAGGTCCCACCCCATTGATGTCCATTAGGGAGTCCTGCGCAAGGAAACGGGCTTGATCTTCAGTCGCTGCGCATTGCGGCTCAGGACATCATCCAAGGTTGCTATGTGGCTCGCACCCACAGCTTCGGCACACGCGAGGTGAAGGGCGTCGCCGGCACGCAAAGCGCTCGGGGCATCGAGCACAAATTCAGCTGCGCGATGAAAGTCGGCGGGCGTTACCGGAAGCAATCGCAGGTCAGCAGCCACCATGCGCTCGAAGCGCGTCCAAGCCCCCTGGGCCTGCTGGGCATCGATCGCGCCAGTACGTTGCTTGATGCCGAGGGCGCTGGCGAACTCTGGAATGCACCATGCTGCGGCGACCAGTTCACTCTTCTCACGTGCGTACCAATCGGCTGCTGCCACGCTGTACGGCTCGTTCAGGAATAACGGTACGAGTACGCTGGTGTCAACATAGACCATGTCAGTACCGCGCCCCACTGCGCAGTTCTTCCATCACCGACTCGCTCATGGGCATGGCGCCGCGGGCCTCGTTCAACTCGAGCGCGAATGCCCTGCGATCCCACTGCGCCAGCCGAATGGACAGGCTGCCGTCAACGGTGATCTGGGCGTCAACAGTGGCTCCTTCGTGCAAACCGAGTCGGCGCACCATTTCGGACGGGATTCGCAGGGCGAGACTGTTGCCCCATTTGGCTACTTGAAGATCCATGATGTATATCTCATGATGTTTATACATCCTACTTGCTGCGCTCAGTCTGTCAAGCGGCAGGGCCTAGTCAGCGGCCACCGTGTCAATTTGCTGGAAAGATACGAATACCCCGGGCCGTGGTCGGTGTCCTCCAGGTGGTGGCTGATGCCGGACCTTCTCTGCTGCTTGCCAACGTTTGTCAACAAGGCCGCATCATGCGGCTACCACTTGGTCTTGAAAAACCCGCCGCTGCTGCGGTTGGTCTCACCTCGCGCCATGCCCACCCATCTCGGCACCGCGATCAGGCGCCGCAGTGAGCCTTGTTGCTTCCCCGATATTCGGAGTGCGCTGAGAACGCTGCCTCCGTAAGTGCAACGTCTGCGCTGGCGATACCGGCCCTGCGAGCCGCATCTCGCCAGTCATCCACAGCCGCCACCACCTCTTCGACGATTTCCAGAGCCCGCGTTCGCGTCAGACCATAGAACTCAGCGCTGGCCAGTACGGTGCTCAGGCTGGGGCGGTTGTCCCCGTCGTCGATGTTCAGGACGTGCTCTGCCTTGTCGGTGTTCGGGTTGACATCGAAGGCCGGGGCCAAACGCCATCCCGTCTTGCCTAGAACGAAACCGTGATTGCGCAGGTGGTCATCCCGGTTGCCGATGGCTACATTGAAGGCGACCCTCCGGAACAGCTGCGCCAGGTCTGTGCCGGCATGTTCAGCATCGCCCTG
>CAISJH010000131.1 GCA_903885585.1 uncultured beta proteobacterium | reverse complement strand
TGCTGACCCGCTTCTTCCTGGCGCGCAGCGCCAAGGAGCTGGGGGTGGACGCCAAGCGCATCAGCGAGGCGGCGCTGCAGCGCCTGGTGGCCTTTGACTTCCCCGGCAACGTGCGCCAGCTGGAGAACGTGTGCCACTGGATCACCGTGATGGCTCCCGCCCAGGTGGTGGAAGCGGAAGACCTGCCGCCGGAGTTGCTGGCCCCTCAGCGGGGGGGGGCCGCCGTGCCGGTGCAGACCGTGACGGAGCCTACTGCCGAGGCCGTGAATCTGCCACCGTTGGCGGCGTCTTCGGCACCCGCACTGCCTGCTGCGCCACTGGTCGGCATGCCCGCCCTGTCCGAAGAAGACTGGGTGGCCGGCATGGAGCGTGAGGTACGTTCGCTGCTCGCCTCGGGTCAGGAGGGGGTGTGGGACACGCTGACGCGCCGCTTCGAGGCCCGCATGATCACGGCGGCGCTGGACGTCACGCGAGGGCGCCGCATCGAGGCGGCGCAGCGTCTGGGCATCGGCCGCAACACCATCACGCGAAAGATCCAGGAACTGGGGCTGGAAGACGAGTAGGCCCGACTGGGCCAGTCGTGCCCGCGGTGCGCCGTCAGTGACCGGGCGCTTTGCCGGCTTGTCTCGCCCGTCCCTTCTTTAAGCGCCGGGAATGTCCAGCGTCACCACCACGGGTGCGTGGTCGCTGGGGCGCTCATTGCGGCGCGGCGTCTTGTCGATGGTGCAGGCACTCACGCGTGGGCGCAGGGCTTCGCTGACCAGGATGTGGTCGATCCGCAGCCCCTGGTTCTTGCGGAAGGCCAGGTTGCGGTAGTCCCACCAGCTCCAGGACTTTGGAGCCTGCTCGAACTGCCGGAAGGCGTCATGCAGCCCCAGGCCCACCAGGGCGCGAAAGTGGGCGCGTTCTTCGTCGGTGCAGTGGATCTGCCCGGCCCAGGCCACGGGGTCGTACACATCGCGGTCTTCCGGGGCGATGTTGAAGTCGCCCAGCAGCACCAGCTGCGGGTACGCCGCCAGCTCCTGCGCCACCCAAGCGCGCAGAGCCTCCAGCCAGCCCATCTTGTAGGCGAACTTGTCACTCCCCGGGGCCTGCCCGTTGGGGAAGTAGCAGCCGATCACGCGCACCCCGCCCACCGTGCCGGCTATCACGCGCGCCTGCTCGTCGGCAAACCCGGGGATGTTGCGCACCGTGTCGGCCGCCTCGGTACGCGACAGCAGCGCCACGCCGTTGTAGGTCTTCTGGCCGAACCACTGGGCCCGGTAACCCGCGGCCTCGATCTCCGCAGCTGGAAACTTGTCGTCCGTGAGCTTGGTCTCCTGCAGCACGATGGCGTCCACCGGATGGGCGGCCAGCCACTCCAGCAACTGTGGCAGGCGCACGGACAGTGAGTTGACGTTCCAGGTAGCGATTTGCATCGTGGGAGGTGGCCGAGTGGAGAAAGCGTGGTGGGCGGGTTCAGGCGCGCCGTTCGTAGCTCACGAAATCGATGTCGAAGCCGTTGGGCGCCGCCGTGGATACGCGCCGTCGGCTGGTCTCCTGGAAGTCTTTTCGCCAGCCTTGGGGAAAGTGGGCGTCACCTTCGAAGTCCTGCTGCAGCTCTGTGAGCTCCAGGCGGGTGGCCTGGGCCAGCGCAGCCGTGTAGACCTGCCCGCCGCCGATCACGAACACCGCTGCGGGCGCTGCTTGGCCGTTGCGAGGCGACGCGGCCAGCGCGAACGCGGCCTCCAGCGTGGGCACCACCTCGGCGCCTGCAGCTGCAAAGCCCGCTTGACGCGATAACACGATGTTGCGCCGGCCGGGCAGCGGCCGAAAGCGCCGCGGGATCGATTCCCAGGTGCTGCGGCCCATGACCACCGTGCCGCCGACGGTCACGGCCTTGAAGTGCGCCATGTCTTCCGGGATGCTCCAGGCCAGCCCGCCCGCACGGCCGATCACGCCGTTGCGGGCTACGGCTGCTACCAGCACGACGGCGGGCTGTGGTGCCTGCGCGTGTGCCTGCATCACACCGCCACCGGAGCCTTGATGGCAGGGTGGTGCTGGTAATCCAGCACCTCGAAGTCCTCGAACTCATAGTCGAAGATGGAAGCCGGCCGGCGCTTCAGATGCAGGGTCGGGTAGGGCAGTGGGGCGCGTGAGAGCTGCAGATCCACCTGCTCGCGGTGGTTGTCGTAGATATGACAGTCGCCGCCCGTCCAGATGAAGTCGCCCACGTCCAGGTCGCACTGCTGAGCCAGCATGTGGGTGAGCAGCGCGTAGCTGGCGATGTTGAAGGGCACCCCGAGGAAGATGTCGGCACTGCGCTGGTACAGCTGGCAACTCAGCCGGCCCTTCTCACCCGGCTCGGTGGCCGGCGCCACGTAGAACTGGAAGAAGGCGTGGCAGGGCATGAGTGCCATCTTGGGCAGGTCGGCCACGTTCCAGGCGCTGACGATCAGGCGCCGCGAATCCGGGTTGTGCTTGAGTTGCTGCACCAGTTGTGCGATCTGGTCGATGTGGCCGCCGTCTGGCGTAGGCCAATTGCGCCACTGCACGCCGTAAACGGGGCCCAGATCACCGTCTTCACGCGCCCATTCGTCCCAGATGGTGCAGCCCCGTTCCTGCAACCACTTCACATTCGAGTCGCCGCGCAGGAACCACAGCAGCTCGACGATGATGGCCCGCAGGAAGACCTTCTTGGTGGTGACCAGCGGAAAGCCCTCCTTAAGATCGAAGCGCATCTGGTGGCCGAACACGCTGGTGGTGCCGGTGCCGGTGCGGTCGCCCTTGGCCACGCCGTGGTCGCGCACATGGCGCATGAAGTCTTCGTACTGAGAGCGGGCGGGGCGTGTGTGGGCGGGGGAGGTCAAATCAGTAACTTCCGAACAAGGTGTCAAGGGCGCTGTGTATGGTCCCCCGCGCGTCACGCAGATCCGCAACAGGTCTGCGCAGGGCATTCAACGGCACCACGCCGATCACTGCGGTATCCAGGGCCAAGGAGTCGTCTCCCACCTGCACGATCGGGTTCAGATCGCGAGCCCTCACTCCAAATGCCGCAATGGTTGTGAGTGGAATGACCGCGCGGGTGCTCAGGTGGTCGATGAAATTGTTCTGAACGTCCAACAGGTATGGCGTGTGGTTGCTCTCGGAGGCATCCGGGTTTGCGTAGACGTCGAATCTCGCCATGGTCTGAGTTGCTCAGGAACCTCGCA
>CAISJH010000130.1 GCA_903885585.1 uncultured beta proteobacterium | reverse complement strand
GGTGCTGTTCACGCTGACGCAAAACCGCTGGAAGATCGACGACGTGCTGGGCGTGTGGCCGCTGCACGGCCTGTGCGGCGCCTGGGGCGGCATCGCCTGCGGTGTGTTCGGTCAACAGGCCCTGGGGGGCATGGGCGGCGTTAGTCTTGGCGCACAGGTGGTCGGCACGCTGATGGGTGTGCTCTGGGCCGTACTGGCGGGCGGCGTGGTGTACGGCGTACTCAAGGCCGCGGTAGGGCTGCGCCTCTCGGCCGAAGAGGAATACGAGGGTGCCGACCTGTCCATCCACAAGATTGGCGCCACGCCCGATCGGGAAGCGAGCTGGTAGCCAGGCCGCACGGTCAACAGCGCAGGGGCCGTCGCAAGGCCCTTCGAGCCCCCTGGCGTCAGCTCAGGACTGGCGCAGTGACTCCCGCAACTGCGCGCCAATCTCCGGGCGCGCCGCGAACGGATCGCTCGGGTTGCGCGGCGTCATGATGTCTTCCAGCCGCGTCTGCACATGGCCCAGGCTCGTGGGGTGGCTGTAGATGTAGAAGCGCTGCTGGGCCATGGCGTCGAAGACGAACTGAACCACCTCGGCCGCAGAGACCTTGCCGCTGGTCACCGCCTTGTCGCTCATGGCCTGGGCGATCAGCTGGCTCTTGGTGGGCCGCGTCTGCGCATCAGCAAAGGCTTCGGGGCGGTTGCGCTCGCTGCGATGGATGCCGGTGGGCACAAAGTAGGGACACAGCACATGGGCATGCACCTGGTCCGTGACCAGGCTCAGGTCCTGGTAGAGGGTCTCTGACAACGACACCACGGCGTGCTTGGTGACGTTGTAGACGCCCATGTTGGGCGCATTGAGCAGGCCCGCCATGCTGGCGGTGTTGACGATGTGGCCGCGCCAGGACGGGTCTGCCTTCGCGGCGGCCAGCATCATGGGCGTGAAGACGCGCACGCCGTGGGCCACCCCCATCAGGTTCACGCCAATCACCCACTCCCAATCCTTGAGCGTGTGCTCCCAGATGAGCCCACCCGCGCCCACGCCAGCGTTGTTGAAGACGAAGTGGGGCGCGCCAAAGGCCTGCAGCGTGGCCTGGCCCATGGCCTCCACCTCGGCGGCCTTGGAGACATCCAGCTGGTAGAGCAGCACCGTCGCGCCCAGGCCGCGGATCTCGGCCGCAGCGGCCTCCAGCGCGTCGGCCTGCACATCGGCCATGACGATGCGCATGCCCAGCCGGGCCGCGGTACGACTGGCCTCCAGGCCAAAGCCCGAGGCAGCGCCGGTGATGACGGCCACGCCGCCGGAGAGTGGGTGCATGAAGGGCTCCATGGAAAGTAGGAAGTGTCGTTCTTCCGGGCCAGCGCAGGCGGTCAGACGGCCACAACCGGCATGGCGCGGGCGATGAGGGCCTCCAGCGGTAGCCCGGCGGGTAGCAGACCGAAGGCATCAGCAGCCGAGGCCAAGCGCGAGGCGCAGAAGGCGTCGAAAACAAACGCGGGCGCGTGGCGGAACAGCTGCGCTGCCTGCAACAGCACGGCCAAGTCACGCGCCAGTTGCCGGGCCTGCACCTCCTCCACACCCTGCTCCACGGCCAGCAGCAGGCGATCACGGGCGCGGTCGAAGGCCGGGTGGGCGCCGCGGGCAGGCGCGCATTCGTGGATGAGGGCGGCGGCCACGTCGTGTCCGCGCAGGGCGCGCAACAGGTCGAGGGCCATGATGTTGCCCGCTCCCTCCCAGATGGAATTCAGCGGCATCTCGCGGTAGATGCGCGCCATCACCCCCTCGCCCTGCTCTTCCACGTAGCCGTTGCCACCCAGGCACTCCATGGCCTCCTGCGCGAAGGCGCTGCCGCGCTTGCAGATCCAGAACTTGGCCACGGGAGTGAGCAGCCGGCGCATCACGGCTTCATGCGCGAAGTCGACTGTTCGGCTGGGGGCGGCACCGCCCCCCCTTGGCGGCTGCAGTGCTGCGGGAC
Source organism: uncultured beta proteobacterium (assembly GCA_903885585.1). GTDB lineage: Bacteria > Pseudomonadota > Gammaproteobacteria > Burkholderiales > Burkholderiaceae_C > Rubrivivax. Next base: position 700 of record CAISJH010000130.1, on the reverse strand, counting down.
TGCTCGCCAAATGGGAGAGCAAGGCTTGGGCCCCGAGGTTCTCGGTATGGTCCACCGCGGCCGCCAGGCGCAGCGCCAGCGCGGTGGCGGCCTCGCTTTCCAGCGCCAGATCGGCCAGCACGGCGCGCATCAGCGGCTGCTCAATCAGCGCTTTGCCAAAGGCCTGACGCTGTGCGGTGTGGTGCAGGGCCAGCGACAGCGCCTGTCGCATCAGTCCCGCGGTGCCCAGCGCGCAGTCCAGCCGAGTAAGTGCGCCCATGGCCAGGATCTGCGGCACGCCACGACCTTCCTCACCCACCAGCCACGCGTGTGTGCCGTCGAACTCCACCTCGGAGCTGGCGTTGGCTTGGTTGCCGAGCTTGTGTTTCAGGCGCTGTATGTGCAGCGGGTTGACGCTGTCGTCAGGCCGCCAGCGTGGCAAAAAGAAGCAGCTGAGGCCGCCCTCAGCACCGGGCGACCGCGGCAAGCCCGTCGCTGACGCACCTGTTGAGCCCGAGGCGCCCTGGCGGGGCTGCGCCTGAGCCAGCACCAGAAAGGCATCGCACATGGGCGCCGAAAAGAACCATTTGTGCCCGGTCAGTCGGTAGCGCAGGCCCCAGGCGTCCTCGCCATCGAAGTCGGCTCGGGTGGTGTTGGCGCGCACGTCCGAGCCGCCCTGCTTCTCGGTCATGCCCATGCCCATGGTCAGGCCGAGCTTGGC
>CAISJH010000129.1 GCA_903885585.1 uncultured beta proteobacterium | reverse complement strand
TGGCCTTCGCCTTCAAGGACTACGACACGGTGTGGAAGGCGATGGACGGCGACCTCGGCGCCTTCATCCGCGAGGCGATTGCCAAGGTCAACCTGCACAGCTTCGATCGCATCCTGGACAACGGCTTCCGCAACATCACCAGCTCCACCAAGCCGATCAACACGGCCGACGACCTCAAGGGCTTCAAGATCCGCGTGCCGGTGAGCCCGCTGTGGACCTCGATGTTCAAGGCCTTCGGCGCGGCGCCCACCGGCATCAACTTCAGCGAGGTGTACTCCGCGCTGCAGACCAAGGTGGTGGAAGGTCAGGAGAACCCGCTGGCCATCATCGAGATCGCCAAGCTGTTCGAGGTGCAGAAGTTCCTGTCCATGACCGGCCACATGTGGGACGGCCAGTGGATCCTGGTCAACGGCAGGCGCTGGGCCGGCACGCCGGCCGAGGTGCAGGGCCTGCTGAACAAGCATGTCACGGCCGCTGTCATGTCACAGCGTGACGACATCAAGCAGCTCAACCTGGGCCTGGAGAAGACCCTGAGGGACAAGGGCATGGTGCTCAACACGCCGGACGGCAAGAGCTTCCGTGACACCTTGGCCAAGGCCGGCTTCTACGAGGAGTGGCGCGGCAAGTTCGGGGCCGACGCCATGGCCCGCCTGGAGAAGTACTCCGGGAAGCTGGGCTGATGAAGCCCCGGTTCCTGCCCGGGCCACGCCCGGGCCCGAACGTCACAGGGGCTGAGCGGTGAGCGCGACCGAGTTGACCCCGGCGCCGCTGGGCGTCGGGCCGGTGGCCGCGCGGCTCATGCGCCCGCTGGAGGCCCTGAGCGCGCTGCTGCTGGCGGTGATCGTCACGCTGCTGCTGACGGGGGTGACGGCCCGCTATGGTTTCGCCTATCCGGTCATCTGGATCGACGAGGTGGTGTCGCTGTCGTTCCTGTGGCTGTCGATGCTGGGCGCGGTCATCGCCATGCACCGCAACGAGCACCTGCGCCTGACCCTGGTGGTCGAGCGCGTGCCCGAGCGCTGGCGCGGCTACGTGCAGGCCTTCGCGCTGTGCGCCGTGGCGGCCACGCTGCTGGCCTGGGCCGGCCCCGCCATAGAGTACACGCGCGACGAGTGGGCCATCCGCACGCCCGAGCTCAGCATGCCCAATGCCTTCCGCGTGGGCTCCATCGCGTTCAGTGTGATGGCCATGCTGGCCCTGCTGGCGGCCTACGCGCTGCGCACGGTGAAACCCCGCGAGCTGCTGGTGGCGGCCGCCGTGGTAGCGCTGGCCGCAGCCGCCTGCTGGGAGGGTTCTGCCGGCCTGCAGCAGTTGGGCAAGCTGAACCTCGTGATCTTCCTGGTGGGCCTGCTCACGCTGTGCCTGGCCGCCGGCGTGCCCATCGGCTTTTGCTTCGGCATCGCCACGGTGGCCTACCTGGGCTTTGCCACCACCACCCCGCTGACGGTGGTGATCAGCCGCATGGACGAGGGCATGTCCAGCATCATCCTGGTGTCGGTGCCGATCTTCGTGCTGCTGGGCTGCGTGCTGGACAGCACCGGCATGGGCAAGGCCATCGTCGATGTGCTGGCCGCGATGATCGGCCACATCCGGGCCGGCATGTCCTACGTGCTGCTGGGCTCGCTGTTCATCGTCTCCGGCATTTCCGGCTCGAAGGTGTCGGACATGGCCACGGTGGCGCCAGCGCTGTTCCCGGAGATGAAGCGACGCGGACACAAACCGAAGGAGATGATCGCGCTGCTGGCCACGGGCGCGGCCATGGCCGACACCGTGCCGCCCAGCATCGTGCTCATCGTGCTGGGTTCGGTGGCGGGTGTGTCGATTGCCGGCCTGTTCCAGAGTGGCGTGGTGATCGCCATGGTGCTGCTGCTCACGCTGGTGGTGCTGGCACGCTGGAAGGCGCGACACGAGGTGATGGACGGCATCCGCCGCGCGCCCATGGCCACCGTGGGCAAGCTGCTGCTCATCGCCGCGCCAGCCCTGGTGCTGCCCTTTCTCATCCGCAGCGCGGTGGGCGGCGGGGTGGCCACGGCCACCGAGGTCTCCACCATTGCCGTGCTTTACGCCATGCTGATCGGCCACTGGCTCTACGGCGGCCTGGGCTGGCGCAAGATCTACACCATGCTGGTGGACACGGCCGCGCTCAGCGGCGCCATTCTGCTGATCCTGGGCACCGCCTCGGGCATGGCCTGGGCCATCGCGCAAAGTGGCGTCATCCAGACAATGTCGAGCTTTCTGACCAGCATGCCCGGCGGGGCCATGACCTACCTGGGCGTCACCATCTTGGTGTTCCTGATCCTGGGCTGCGTGCTGGAAGGCCTGCCGGCCATCCTGCTGCTGGCGCCCATCATGTTCCCCATTGCCAAGAAGCTGGGCATCCATGACATCCACTACTCGATGGTGGTGGTCACGGCCATGAACATCGGTCTGATGATGCCGCCCATTGGCGTGGGCTTCTACATCGCCTGCCGCATCGGCGACACCTCGCCAGACGAGGTGGTGGGCGCCATCTGGCCCTACATCGTGGCCCTGATCCTGGGCTTGGTGGTCATTGCCGCCGTGCCCTGGCTGTCGACGGTCGCGCTCTAGCCCTGCGGTCGGCAGGCGGGGTCATGCCCCGCCTGCCGTGCGACCGCCGCGGTTCGCAGTTCAGGTCGCATTGCGCCGCAGCGTGGGCAGGCCCACGCCGCTGGCGTCGAAGCCACCGTCCACCGCAAGGGTCTGGCCATTGACGTAGCTCGCGGCAGGGCTGCACAGGAAACCTACGCCGTTGGCGATCTCCTGCGGCGTGCCGTAGCGATTCAGCGGAATGGTGTCGTAGTAGTCGCTGCGAATGGCCACCGTGTGCACGAGCTTGGACATCTCCGTGTCCACCGGGCCTGGGGCGATGCAGTTCACGCGAATACCGGCGTCGCCCAGCTCGATGGCCTGCTGCTTGGTCATGTGGATGATGGCGCCCTTGCTCGTGCCGTAGGCCACGCGCATGGTGCTGGCGCGCAGGCCGGAGATGGAGGCGATGTTGACCACCGCACCGCCGCCGTTGCGCAGCATCACGGATGCGCAGGCCTGGGTGCACAGGAAGGCGCCGTCCAGGTTGGTGTCCATCACGTAGCGCCAGTCGGCCCAGGTGGTGTCGCCGATCTTCTTGAACACGGCCACGCCGGCGTTGTTCACCAGGGCGTCGATGCGGCCGAAACGCTCGACCACGCGGGCGACGGCGGCCTCCACCTGGTCAGGCTTGGAGACGTCGGCATGCACCGTCAGCACGCGCTGCGGGTCGGCCAGTTCGGCGTCGGTGCGGGCCAGGGTGGCCGCGTCGATATCGATAAGGGCCACGTGGTAGCCATGGTCCAGGAACCACTGCCCGCAGGCCAGGCCGATGCCGCGGGCGCCGCCCGTCACGAAGGCCACAGGGGTGGCGGGGGATGTTGCAGACATGCCGACTCCAGCAAACAAGGGAACTTCATTGTGCGGGAAGTGAGTTTGCACAGGCCCGTCAGCATGATTGCGCGCAACCTCGCCCTTGCAGCGGGACCCTCTCATGCGCAACCCATCAGATACCGCCGCATCGGCCGTTCCTCTCGCCTCTTTGTCCTACGTCCACCCCGGCCCGGACAGCCCGTGGAATACCTACCTGCAGCAGATCGACCGCGTGATGCCCCACCTAGGCCGGCTGTCGCGCTGGGCCGAGACCCTGCGCCGGCCCAAGCGCTGCCTGATCGTGGATGTGCCCATCGAGATGGACGACGGCCGCATCGCCCACTTCGAGGGTTACCGCGTGCAGCACTCGCTCACCCGCGGCCCGGGCAAGGGCGGCGTGCGCTACCACCCGGACGTGACGCTGGAGGAGGTGATGGCACTGGCCGCCTGGATGAGCATCAAGAACGCCGCCGTCAACCTGCCGTTTGGCGGCGCCAAAGGCGGCATCCGCGTAGAGCCGCGCGAACTCTCGCGCAAGGAGCTGGAAAAACTGACCCGGCGTTACACCAGCGAAATTGGCGTGGTGATCGGCCCGCAGCAGGACATCCCGGCGCCCGACGTCAACACCAACGCCCAGATCATGGCCTGGATGATGGACACCTACTCGATGAACGTGGGCGCCACCACCACGGGCGTGGTGACGGGCAAGCCGCTGCACCTGGGGGGCTCACTGGGGCGCGTCAAGGCCACCGGGCGGGGCGTGTTCGTCTGCGGACGCGAGGCGGCGCGGCGCATCGGGCTGCCCCTGGAAGGCGCGCGAGTGGCGGTGCAGGGCTTTGGCAACGTGGGCTCGGCTGCAGCCGAGTTGTTCCAGCAGGCCGGTGCGCGCATCGTGGCGATCCAGGACCACACCGGCACGGTCTGGCGCGAGACGGGGCTGGGCTTTGCCGAGCTGATGCCGCATGTGCAACGCACCGGTGGTGTGGGCGGCTTCGAGGGGGGAAAGCCGATCGAGTCCGAGGCCTTCTGGGACATGCCTTGCGACATCCTGATTCCCGCCGCGCTGGAAGGCCAGATCACTGCCGAACGGGCGCAGCGGCTGCACGCCCGCCTGGTCTTGGAGGGGGCCAATGGACCCACCCTGCCCGCGGCCGACGATGTGCTCACCGAGCGCGGGGTGCTGGTCGTGCCCGATGTCATCTGCAACGCGGGCGGCGTGACCGTCAGCTACTTTGAGTGGGTGCAGGACTTCAGCTCCTTCTTCTGGAGCGAGGACGAGATCAACCTGCGGCTGGACCGCATCATGGTGCAGGCACTCAAGCACATCTGGGAGACCGCCGAGAGGCAGGGCGGGTGGCAGAGGATGTCGCTGCGCACGGCCACCTTTGCTGTGGCCTGCGAGCGCATCCTCAGCGCGCGCGAAGAGCGCGGGCTGTATCCGTGACCCGCGCGGAGAGGGCGGCGTCCGTGACCCGCGCGCGGAGAGTGTGGGCCGCGTCCGTGACCTGCGCCTCAGCGCGAGGCGGGCAACGCTGGCGCCGGGGAAACCGCGGGCGCCGAGGCGGCCCCCGTGGGCAGCGACACGCCCGGGCCCAGCGGAATGTCCGGCGTGACCTCGACCTTGGTCACGAAGTGCCGGGTCTCGCCAAAGCAGGTGGTGGGCAGGCCCACCTTTTCCTCGTAATGCAGGCTGACGCGCTTGCCCATGGCCTTCATGATCTGCTGTGCCACGGCCTCATCGCGCACCGTAAAGTAGAACTTCTCCACCGCGCTGCCGGGCAGCGACACCAAGGCCAGCTCGCCCTCCCAGGTCTTGCAGATCCATCCCTTGTGGGAGAGCTTCTGCACCCAGCCGGCGCGCTCGCCGCTGGAATAGCTCCAGGACAGGGCGGCCCAGAACCACGCCGACACCAGCAGGATGAGGGCGGCCGTCAGGACAGCGAGGACTTTGAGGACTCGGGACATGACCGTAAACCCGTGTGGGATGAGGGGGATGACGGCGCGATCGTCTCACGGATCGCGGCCCAGAACGTCAAGAGCACAGGCGCGCACTACAGTACGACCCCCGGGTTCACCATCGCCTGATACGAGGACTTCATGCGCCTGCATCGCCGCCAGCTTCTGACCCTGACCACCGTCTGCGCCGCCACGGCCACCCTGGGTGCCACCCTGCCGGCGCTGGCCCAGGCCGCCTGGCCCAGCCGCCCCGTGAAGATCGTGGTGCCCACGGGCCCGGGCAGCTCGCTGGACCTGATCGTGCGCGCCATGAGCGACAAGCTGGCCGCGCGCTGGGGCCAGCCCGTGGTGATCGAGAACAAGCCCGGCGCCGGCGGC
>CAISJH010000128.1 GCA_903885585.1 uncultured beta proteobacterium | reverse complement strand
GTAGACGGCCAGCACGTCGGGCAGGGCGCGCGCCTCGGTAGCATCCACCGACAGGATGCGGGCATGGGCGTGGGGCGAGCGCACGAAGACCAGGTGGGCCAGGCCCTCTCGCTGCAGGTCGTCGGTGTAGCGGCCCTGGCCGGCCACGAGGGTGGGGTCTTCGATGCGGCGCACGGTGTGGCCGCTGCCAAAGCGCAGCGCGTCCAGGCCGGTGGCGGCGGTGGTGGAGGGGGCGGTCATGCGCGGGCTCCCGTGGTGGTGTGGGCGGTGCCCGTCGCGGGGGTGGCCTGGCCACGCAGTGTCTGCGCGGCCTCTCGCACCGCGGCCACGATATTGACGTAGCCCGTGCAGCGGCACAGGTTGCCTTCCAGCGCGTGGACGATCTGCGCGTCCGTCGGGTCGGGAGTGTGCGCCAGCAGGCCGGCGGCGGCCATCAGCATGCCGGGGGTGCAGAACCCGCACTGCAGGCCGTGGCAGTTCATGAAGGCTTCCTGAAGGGGGTGCAGCGCGCTGCCGGAGCCCGTGGTGGCCCCGGCTCCGCTGGCGGCTGGGGTGCTCGTGCAGCTACCGGCCGGATGCGCCAGCGCTGGCAAACCCTCGACTGTCGTCACCTGGCGCCCTTGCACCTGCAGCGCCAGCACGCTGCAGCTCTTCACCGGCTGGCCGTCCAGCAGTACGGTGCAGGCGCCGCATTGGGCGGTATCGCAGCCCACGTGGGTGCCCGTGAGTTGCAGCGGGCCGCGTATCAGGTCCACCAGCAAGGTGGTGGGCGCCACCTCGCTGCGGGTGTCGAGGCCATTGACTTGAAGTTGCACGGTGGGCATGGGCGTCAGGTCCTTGCAGAAGCGGGGGCATGGCACCGGGCGCATGCCCGGTACGGTGTTGGATTGTGGCGGCAGCGCCCGGCTGCTGTGCGGGAGCGCTTACCCATGGCCTGGCGTCAGCGCTGCGTTCGCCGTGGAAGGCTGGCGGCCTCGTCGCCCAGGTCCCAGAACAGGCCGGCCATCAACTCCAGCGCCTGCCGCGCCACGGGCGCCAGCAAGTGCTCATCGGGCGCATGTTGCGAGCAGGCGGCGTAGCTGTGCGGCACCCACACCGTGGGCAGGCCCAGGATGTCGGCAAACACGTCGTTGGGCAGCGATCCGCCCAGGTTGGGCAGCAGCACCGGCGGCTCACCCGTGCTGCGCTCGATGCTGCGTTGGGCAAAGCGCACCCAGGCATCGTCCGGGTCCAGTCGGGTGGCGTTCATCACGGTGGCTTCACCCACCTCCACGTCGCCAAAGCCGTGGGCCGACAGATGGGCCCGCACGTGCTCGCGCAGTTGGGTCACGTCGGTGCCCACCACAAAGCGCATGTGCATCGTGGCCTTGGCCGACGGCGGTATGGCGTTGACCGGGAAGTCGGGGTTGCCGGTGCGGTAGGCCAGCACCTCCAGCGTGTTCCAGGCGATCACGCGCTCGGCGGGGGTCAGGCCCGGCTCGCCCCAGTCCGTGTCGACCTCCGGGTCGCCCGGGTCGCCGCCAAAGACCAGGCCCTGCAAGGCGGCGCGCACGTTGGCCGGGATGGGCGGCGGGCGCAAGGCGTCCACCAGGATGCGGCCACGCCCGTCCACCAGGCAGGCGATGGCGTTGGCCAGCACCACGCCCGGGTTGCGCAGCAGGCCGCCCCAGTTGCCCGAATGGTGGCCGCCCGCGCGGCAGGTCAGGCTCAGGTCGAAGTTGGCCACGCCGCGCGAGCCGAGGAAGAGCGTGGGCCGGTCGCGCCGCATGCGCGGTCCGTCGCTGGCGATCAGCGCATCGGCGGCCAGGGCGTCGCGCTGCTCGCTGCAGAAGGCGGCCAGCCCGGGCGAGCCGGTCTCTTCACCGGTCTCGATCAGCCACTTGACGTTAAAGCCGAGGCCTCGGCCCGAGGCCTGGCGCGCGGCCAGCACCTGCGCCAGCGCCGCGATGTTGATGCTGTGCTGGCCCTTGTTGTCGGCGGTGCCGCGCCCGTACAGGCGCTCGCCGTCGGCTGCCACGGTCCAGGGGCCGGCGCCCTGCGTCCAGGAGGCGTCCTGCCCGCGGATCACATCGCCGTGGCCGTACATCAGGACGGTGGGCAGGTCCGCCGACTCGATGCGCTGTGCCACCAGCAGCGGGCCGTAGGGGGGCTCCGGGTTGGGATGCACCTGGCTGGTGAAACCCAGCGCGCCCAGGCTGGGCACCATCTCATCGTGCAGGTAGGCGCTCAGTGCAGGGCCCGAGGCCGGGTTCTGGCTCTCGGTGCGGATGGCCACGCGGCGGGCCAGATCCCGCACGAAGTGGCCGTCGTCGAAGTGGCGGGCCGCTGCGGCAACGGCCTGCTCACGGCCTGCGGAGGAGACGGACATGGCAGTTCAGGCGGCTGACTGACCCACCAGCTCGAAGTGCTCCACCACCGGGGGTGAGGCGAAGAACGGGCCGACGATCGCGCGCCACTCCGGAAACAGCGGGCCGCCGCGGAAGCCCACCGTGTGGTCTTCCAGGGTGTCCCAGTAGATCATCAACAGATAGCGCTCCGGGCTTTCCACCCCTTTGTGGACCTTCCAACCCCGAAAGCCCTGGGCACGGTTGGCGACGGTGGTCACGCCGCGCTGGATGGCCTCGTCGAAGGCGGCCTGCTGGCCGGGGTGGATGCGGATGTCGGCGAGCTCAAGAATCATGGGGGTGTTCGGGAGTGAGTGGGGGTGAATGGGGCCGATCGAGTCTGGTCGGGTCAGATCGCATCAAAGGGGGCTGCTGTGCGGCGTGGCGGCTTGACGTCGCAGCACCACCGGGCGCCCGCCGTGGCGGCGTTTGCTCATCCAGGCGGCCAGTGCGGAGTCCAGGTAGTCGGCATGGCCGGGGAACCAGCGCGCGAGTTCATCGGCGAAGGAGCGCACCACGTCGCAGCGCCCGAAGGCGGCGTGCAGCGCCTGAACTTCCTCCAGCGACTGCAACACCGCTGCGTGTTCCTTCTGGTGGCAGTCGCGCGGCGGAAAGCCGGTGGACGCCATCCATTCGTCCTCGGTGCCGAAGTGGCGTCGCGCATGGGCCTCGAAGGCGGCCAGGTGCGCGCCCAGGTCTGCGTCGGGTGCGGTCTGCAGCAAGCCCACCAGCTGGGCAAACTCCTGGTGCTCGGCATCCATTTCGGGATAGCCGAGCAGCAGAGCGTCGCTCCAGCAGAGTGGTGGCTGAGGCGTGGGGGTGTGAGCGTCGGTTGAAGTCATGAGCAGCGCCCGGGCCCAGGGCCCGGGACTGGAGCGTCAGTGCGCTGGGCTTACATCTTGCAGCCGCGCCCGGGGTCGGCCAAGGCCTTGACGGCCACGCCGGTGACGACGTTGTAGTTGCCCTTGACCTCGCGGACGTAGAAGTCCTGCGTCGGGTTGTGCTGGGCGCTCAAGGTGAACTTGCCGCGCGGGCTGTCGATCTGGGCCTTCTTCATGGCGGCGATCAGGGCGTCGCGCTTCTTGTCGTCGCCGTTCACGGCCTTCAGGCCAGCGGCCAGCATCTGCGCGGCGTCGTAGCCTTGCATGGCGTAGACGTCGGGGTTGGCCTTGTAGGTGACGGCGAACTTGTTGCGGAAGGCGTTGTTGCGCGGGGTTTCGATGTTGTCGCCGTAGTGCAGCGCCGTGATCAGGCCCTGGGCCGAGGCGCCCTGGGCTTCCAGCGTGCCGTCGGTCAGGAAGCCCGAACCCATCAGCGGGATGGTGCGGCGCAGGCCGGCCGCGTCGTAGTCCTTGACGAACTTCACCGCGCCGCCGCCGGCGAAGAAGGCGAACACGACGTCCGGCTTCTGCGCCGCGATCTCGGTCAGCAGGGCCTGGAATTCCACGTTGGGGAAGGGCAGGTTCAGGTCCTTCGTGACCTTGCCGCCGCCCTTCTCGAAGGCCTCAGTGAACCCCTTCACGGTCTCGGCGCCGGCGGCGTAGTTCCAGGTGATGGTCATCGCGCGCTTGTAGCCCTTTTGCGCGGCAATGACGCCCGTGGCGTAGCCCGGCTGCCAGTTGCTGAAGCTCGAGCGGAAGATGTTGGGCGCGCACTGCGGGCCGGTGATGGCGTCGGCCCCGGCGTTGGGCACGATCAGCAGGGTCTTGCTGTCCTTGGCGGCGCGCGCCATGGCCAGCGCCACGCCGGAGTGCACGGTGCCCACGATCACATCCACCTGGTCACGCTTGATCAGCTTGTTGACGTTGTCGGTGGCCTTGGACGGGTCGCTCTCGTCGTCCACCTTGAAGTACTGCAGCGTGCGCCCGCCGAGCTTGCCGCCTTGCTCTTCCACGTGGAGCTTGAAGCCCTTTTCGATCATGTCGCCCAGCGCGGCAAACGTGCCGGTGGCCGGCAGCATGAAGCCTACCTTGAGCGGAGCCTGGGTCTGGGCCTGGGAGGCGGTGGCGGCCAGGGCGAGGGCGCCGGCCAGGGCAGTGAAGGCGAAGCGAGTGCGCATGGGGGACTCCTGAAAGAAAGTAGGGTCGTGAACCCGGAAGTGTCGCGCAGCTTGCCCGCCGCGCCCAGGTTCATGCAATCGGGGCTTCCACCAGCGCCTGGGCTTCCATCAGCAGCACTCCGCCAGGCCCTTGCGCCCACAGGTGTACGGCGGCGGAGCCACTGTTCGTTGTTGCATCGGCCTGCGCCGGCTGGCCGTGCAGTTCCAGCAACTCGCCGTCAAAGCACGGGTGGCGGGCCTTGAAACTGAAGGCGTGCACCTGCGCCTCAGGCTGCTGCCGGTGCAGCAGGTCCAGCAGCAGCGTGGCGATCAGCGGGCCGTGCACCACCAGGCCCGGGTAGCCCTCGGTCTGCGTCACGTGGCGCCGGTCGTAGTGGATGCGGTGGCCATTGAAGGTCAGCGCCGAGTAGCGGAACAGCAGCACCTCGTCGGGCACGAGGCTGCGCTGCCAGTGGGGCTGCGTGGGGATGGGTGCTGGCGCGGGCTCGCCCGCGGATGCAGGGCTGCCGGGCGCGGGTTCCTCGCGGTAGACGATGTCGTGCCACTCGCGCAGCGCCGGGCCGGCCCGGCCGGCCACGGTGAACTCATGCCGCACGGTGACGAAGACCAGGGCGCCGCTGCGGCCCTGGCGCTCGTTCACGGCCTCGATGGTGGAGATGCGCTGGACGCGCTCGCCCACGCGCAGGGGTGACAGGAACTCGAAGCGGCTGCCGGCCCACATGCGCCGGGGCAGGGGCACGGGCGGCAGGAAGCCGCCACGCCGGGCATGACCGTCGAGCCCGATGTCGCGGGCCCGGTGCAGCGGCAGGAAGTACAGCCAGTGCCAGAGTGGCGGCAGCGGAGTGCCGTCGGGCACGGGGGGGGGCTCGTGGTCCAGCGTGGCGGCCAGGGCCTGCACGGGTGTGGGGTGCAGCAGGTCCTCGCGCACCTCCTGGCGGCCTACCCAGTCCTGCAGCCGGGGTGCGGACGGCGTGCCTGCGTCCGGATCGGGCGGGGTAGCCGGGGCGTCCGTGGTGCTTGACGAGCGCAGTGGCGTCATGAAACCGTCTCCCCTTCGGCCCCTGCTTCGGGGTACAGGCCCCGAGTGCGGGCCATCAGGCGCGTCATGCCCAGCAGCGAGTCCAGGTGAGGGGTGGGCATGTGCAGGCGACGCCCCACCTCGCACACGGCGCTCAGCAGCGCGTCGATCTCCAGAGGGCGGCCGGCTTCAGTGTCCTGCAGCATGGAGGTGCGAAGGGCCCCCAGCTTGCGCGTGACCTCGTGCCGTTGCTCGGGGTGCTGCTCGATGGGGATGCCGAAGCGCGCCCCGATGTCGCGTGCCTCCAGCATCATGGCGTTGAGGTAGGCGCGCAGCAGCGTGTCGTCGAGGATGCGGTCGCCCGTGGCGCCGGTCAGGGCGGAAATCGGGTTCATGGTCATGTTGCCCCAGAGCTTGAACCAGATCTCGCGCTGGATGCGCGGGCTGGTCTCGACCACGAAGCCGCCACGCGCCAGCAAGTCGCCGACCTGCTGCAGGCGCAGGCTGTCGCCACCGGCGGGCTCGCCCAGGATCAGCCGGTTGCCAAACGCGTGGCTCACCACGCCCGGCGCTGAGGTGCCAGCGCTCAGGTGCACCACACAGCCCAGTACGCGCTCGGTGGGAATGTGGGCCCGGATCCGGTCTCCCGGGTCCACCGTGGCCAGACGCAGCCCCTGGGCCGGCCCCTCGAGGTGGTCGAAGTACCACCAGGGAATGCCGTTCATCGCCACCAGGACGGTGGTGTGGGCGCCGCTGAGGGCCCGCACCGCGGGGGCTACCGCACCCAGTGCCGGGCCCTTGACGGCCACCACCACCAGGTCCTGCACGCCCAGGACTTCGGGCTGATCGCTGGCGAGGATGGGCTGCACCACCACCGGGCCGCCGGCCTGCTCCACGCGCAGGCCGTCGCGCTGCAGCGCGGCCAAGGTCTCTCCGCGCGCCAGGACGGACAAGGTCAGGTCCTGTGGCCCCAGCCGGTGGCCCAGCCATCCCGCCACCAGGCCGCCCACGGCCCCCGCACCCACCACGCACACCTTCATTTCAATGGTTCCCGAACTGATTGGCGCGGCGACAACGAGACTGTGGCCTGCGCGGGCGGCATCTTGACATGCGGAACTTGGCCCACAGACCTGGGCGCGGTGACGCCCTCAAGGCCTGACGGCCGGTGCTTCCACGGGCAACCCACGCTCACGCCACGCCATGTAGACCTCCAGCGCTCGCAGCTCATCGCTGCCCGGCATCCAGGGCTCGGCCCGCACGCCGGTGTTGCAGTTGCGGATGCGCCGCTGCAGGCTGCCCAGGGCCTGCCACTCCAGCCGATAGGTGGGATAGCCCGCGGCGTTGCCGGGCGGGATCAGGCTGCCGCCCAGGCGCCGGCCCACGCGCTCGTCATGGCACTGGGCGCAGGACAGGTCGAGCTGCCCGATGCGCTGCTGCCACAAGGCCTGCCCGCGGGCACGCCAGGGCAGAAGGCGAGGGTCTTCGGGCGGGGTCACGGGCTGGCCGCGCGAGGCGTGGGCCACCGCGGCCTCCAGCGCCAGCAGCGCATCAGGCGCGGAGGGCTCCCGCACGCCCTGGTGGCTGTTGCGGCAAGCGGCGATGCGCTCGCCCAGATTGATGGGGCGGCCCGTGGCGGCGTCCCAAGCGGGGTAGGCGGCGGCCACGCCGCGCAGGCGCTCGGCCGGCGTGGTGCCATGGCAGTCGGCGCAAGCCTTGCCTGCCGTGCCTTCGGCACGCGACCAGCGCGCCTGACCGTCCAGCACCCACAGCATGCCCGGATTGAGGCTGTCATCGCGCTGCATGGCCTGCAACTGCGGGCTCATCATGCTGAAGGCCGAGGGGCCGGCGGCCGTGGCCGCGGAGACGGTGCTCAGCAGCCCTGCCAGCGCCATCAGCCCTTTCAGCAGCCCGTTCAGCAGCCCGTTCAGCAGCCCGTTCAGGGGCCTGTTCAGAGGCCCGTTCCCGCGTCTGCGAGGCATGCCCATGGCGCCTTCAGGCCCGAGGGCCGTCGAGCGGCGGCCCCTCATGCCACGCGCAGCGCCGCCGTCTGCGTGTGGGAGAAGCCGTCGTCGCCTTCCCATCGGCACTCGAGCGTGCCGCTCACCTGGGCCCGCAGGGGGAAGGCGATCAGCGGGTTGGCTGCCACGGCCGGATGCAGTTCGGCGCTGAACACCGGCTGTCCGTCCAGCCGGCAGGTGAAGCGGCGCAGGATGCGGCGTGGCACCACCCCGCCCTGGCCGTCGGCGCGGTGGCCGGTCTCCATGGGGTGGGCGATGAGGGTACGGATCTCGATCACCTCCCCGGGGCGTACGACAGGCGGAACGGTGATCAGGGCGCGGACGGTCATGGGGTCGATGGGTGGGTCGGTTGCTCGGCTGGAAGGATCAGCCTTCGACGCAGGCGGCCAGCGTCACCAGCACGTCCACGTGACGGGTTCGCACCCGGCCGTCGGCCATGCGGGCGGCGGCCACCACCTTCTGCGAAGTGGCCAGACGGATGCGCGTGCTCACGCGCGCCACCCCGTTGGCGGGGCCCAGGCGGAACTCGGCCACATCGGGCAGCGGGTTGCGCCCGGTGAACAGCGCAATGGCCACCACGTGGTCGGCTGCGGTCATGGGGCTGTCCACCTGCACGGTCACGGGCACGGCGTTGCCGTTTTCCACCAGTTCGGGGATGTCCAGCTGCACCCCGCCTTCCACCGGCATGGCGGACCCAGCAAACCGCGCCAGCGCCGCCCGCAGCTCGGGGCTTTCGCGGAAGGCGGCCATGTCCGGCGGGGCCAGGGCGGAGGGGCCTACGGGTGTGGAGCCTGCGGGGGTTTGGGCGTGCGCGGACCCGGCGGCGCCCCAGCCCCAGGCCGAACAGGCGGCACCCGCCGCGGCGATGACCAGGTTGCGGCGCGAGGGGGTCTCGGGCTTGCCGCGCTCGCTGTCCGGCGGCGCCGGGACCGCTGGGTGCTGGTGGGGCGGAGGAAACAGGCGACTTGTCATTTCAGGGTCGTCAGAAAGGCCACGACGTCTTCCACCTGCTGGGAGCTGAAGACGGTCCTGCCCTGCCAGGCGCTGCCCACGCGCTGCAGGCCATCGGTACGGTGGTAGGCGGGCATCACGCTGTCGGGGTTCAGGCGCCGGGCGTCGGTCAGACGCAGGCGCAACTGCCCGGGTGTCCAGCGCGCGCCGGCACCCGCCAGGTCAGTAGACAGGTCGCCCTGGAAGCGCTCTTCAGGAAAGGGGCCGCTGTGGCACAGCAGGCACAGGCCCGCGCGGCGGTCCACCACCAGCGCGCGGCCGCGGGCCGCATCACCCACCAGCCCCTGCAGGGCTTGCGGGATGGCGTCGCCCACCACCTCGTAGGCCACGGGC
>CAISJH010000127.1 GCA_903885585.1 uncultured beta proteobacterium | reverse complement strand
CGTGCCTTCGCTGCCCACCATCAGGCGCGTGAGGTCGTAGCCGGCGCTGGACTTCTTGGCGCGCGTGCCGGTGCGGATCACCTCGCCGCTGGCCGTCACCACCGTCAGGCCCAGCACGTTCTCACGCATGGTGCCGTAGCGCACGGCGTTGGTGCCGCTGGCGCGCGTGGCGGCCATGCCGCCCAGGCTGGCGTTGGCCCCCGGGTCGATGGGGAAGAACAAGCCCGTGTCGCGGATCTCGCGGTTGAGCTGTTCGCGCGTCACACCGGCCTGCACCGTGACCGTCAGGTCCTCGGGGTTGAGGCGCACGATCTGTGTCAGGCGGCTGACATCCACGCTCACCCCGCCTTGTACGGCGAGCAGGTGGCCTTCCAGCGACGAGCCGGTGCCGTAGGGGATGACGGGCACGGCGTGCTGGTCGGCCAGCTTCACCACCTCGACCACGTCGTCGGTGCTCTCGCAGAAGACGACGACCTCTGGGGGTGTCACGGGGAAGGGAGACTCGTCGCGCCCGTGCTGTTCGCGCACCGCCGGGGCGGTGGAGCAACGCTCGCCAAAGTGGTCCCGAAGGGCGGCCAGCATCGGTGCCGGCACCGGGCGGGGTTCGACGCGGGGCGCGAAGTCGTGGGGGGCGTTCATGGTCTCGTCTCCTGTGGGCCGACTGTGTAGACCCGAATCTTCGCCGATCCAGCGCGGCAGGGAGGGCGGAATGACCCTGCCCCGCTGTGTGGCCGATAGCCCGCCTGCGGCCGGCATCCACTGATAGCATCGCCCGCATCATGAGCAACCGCCTTACCCAGATTGCCACCCGCACCGGAGACGACGGCACCACCGGCCTCGGCGACGGCAGCCGCGTGCCCAAGGACCATCTGCGCGTGCAGGCCATGGGCGACGTGGATGAACTCAACTCGTCGATTGGCGTGCTGCTGGCCGAGCCCCTGCCCGACGACGTGCGCGAACTGCTGGTGACCGTGCAGCATGAGCTTTTCAATCTGGGCGGCGAGCTGTCCATCCCCGGCTACACCCTGCTCAAGCCGGAAGCCGTGGCGGGCCTGGATGCGGCGTTGGACCGTCACAACGAGACCCTGCCGCGCCTCAAGGAGTTCATCCTGCCCGCCGGCACGCGCAGCGCTGCCCTGGCGCATGTCAGCCGGACCATCGCCCGCCGCGCCGAGCGCGCCGTGGTGCACCTGGGCCTGGCCGAAGCCATCAACGAAGCCCCCCGGCAGTACCTCAACCGCCTGTCGGACCTGATGTTTGTGCTGGCGCGGGTGCTCAACCGCGCCAACCTCGACGGTCTGGGCGGCGACGACGTCTATTGGAAGAGCGATCGGTTGGCGCGCGAGGGCAGCTGAGTCGCCCGGGCCTGAGCCCGGCCGCGGCCAGGGAGGTAGCCCTTGCGGGCACCCTCCCACGTAGCTGTCACCCCCGCCGCCGCGCCTGCACCGCCTCGCTCAGCGTCTGCAGTACCCCCAGTGAATCGTCCCAGCCGATGCAGGCATCAGTGATGCTCTGGCCGTAGCGCAGCTGCGCCGGGTCGTCCTTGCCCGGGGTGAACTTCTGCGCGCCGTCGCTCAGGTGGCTTTCCACCATCACGCCGAACACCTGGCGGCTGCCGCTACCCACCTGGGCGGCGATGTCGCGTGCCACGTCGATCTGGCGCAGGTGTTGTTTGCTGGAATTGGCATGGCTGCAGTCGATCATCAGGCGCGGCTCCAGCTTGGCGCCGTCCAGCTCCTGGCAGGCTGAGCCCACGCTGGCGGCGTCGTAGTTGGGCGCCTTGCCGCCGCGCAGGATGACGTGGCAGTCCTTGTTGCCCTTGGTCTCGACGATGGCCACTTGCCCGTTCTTGTGCACCGACAGAAAGTGGTGCGGCCGCGCCGCGGCCTGGATGGCGTCGGTGGCGATCTTGATGTTGCCGTCGGTGCCGTTCTTGAAGCCGATGGGCGCGCTCAAGCCCGAGGCCAGTTCGCGGTGCACCTGGCTCTCGGTGGTGCGCGCGCCGATGGCACCCCAGCTGATCAGGTCGGCGATGTACTGCGGGCTGATGGTGTCCAGAAACTCACTGGCCGCCGGCACGCCGCTGCGGTTGATCTCCAGCAGCAGCTGGCGCGCGATGCGCAGGCCCTCGTGGATGCGGTAGCTCTCGTCCAGGTACGGGTCGTTGATCAGGCCCTTCCAGCCCACCGTGGTGCGCGGCTTCTCGAAGTACACGCGCATCACCACCTCCAGCGTGTCGGCGTACTTCGCGCGCTCGGCCTTGAGGCGGCGCGCATATTCGATCGCGGCCGCCGGGTCGTGGATCGAGCAGGGCCCGATGATCACGAGCAGGCGGTCGTCCTCGCCGTGCAGGATGCGGCGCACGGCCTGGCGCGTGTCGCCCACGAGCTTCTCCACCGCGGTGCCCGCGATGGGGAAGAACTTGATGAGGTGTTCCGGCGGCGGCAAGGGCGTCACGTCCTTGATGCGCTGGTCATCGGTCTGGCTGGTCTTTTCGCTGTGCGCATACCAACCCTCGCTGGTGGCGGTGTTGCGGTTCGGCATCTGGGGCTCCTGGTGATGGCTGGGGTTGGGGTGGTGTTGCGGTGTTGCGTTGTCGGGCGACAGGCGAAAAAAAACCGCCGGGGGTTCCGGCGGTTTCGTTGGGTCTGGCGCGCTGTGTCTGCTTATGCGCTGGCCTCTCCAACCGCCGGGCGGTGCGAGATCCAAAAATACGCAAAGTAAAACGAAGCGGGCAAACGCATGGGTGGGAATGTAGCACGCACACCCGGGGCATCCCTGACCCCGTGCCCGGCGGCGGCGGGCTATCCTTCGGCTTGATGAGCCCGAAGCGCCTCGTGACCCCTGCACCACAGGCGCAGTCCCGTCCCGGCCATGGCGATGGCACTGACGCGCCGGGCCGCAGGCACATGTGCTTGTTGGCCGCCGCCGCCGCGGCAACCGCGGCCTGGAACTCTTCACCCGTCTTCGCCAAGCCTACCCCCACCGTGCCCACCTCGCCCGCCCGTTTGCTCGATCCTGCCCGGCTGCCCTTGCTCGACGAGGCGATCGCTGCGGCGGTGCGGGCCGGGCAACTGCCAGGCGCGGTGGTGCGGGTGGAGCGGTTGGGGATGGTGTCTTTGCCGGGCAGCACGCATCAAGCCCATAGGCTGCAGGAGACCCCTGTGGCCCATGAATCCTACGAAAGCGCCGTGGGCCGCAAGGCCCTGGAGCCGGCGCCCGAGCCGCTGGAGCCTTCCACCGTCTACGACTGCGCGTCGCTCACCAAGGTGGTGGTCACCGCCTGCGTGCTCGCGCGTCTGATGCAAGAAGGCGCCGTGCACCCCGGCACGGCCGTGCGCGACCTGCTGCCCGGCTTCGAGAGCGACCGGGGCGGCCCGGCCATTACCGTGGGGCAGCTGCTCACCCACACTTCCGGGTTGCCGGCCGGCTTGCCGTTGCAGCCCGCTTGGGCCGGTGAGGAAGCGGCGCTACGACTGGCCGCCACGCGCACGCCCACGCACCCGCCGGGCACATTCTTCCGCTATTCGGATGTGAACTTCATCCTGCTGGGGCAGATCGCCCAGGGCCTGACGGGCCGCAGGCTGGACGCGCTGGCCCACGCCTGGGTCTTCCAGCCCCTGGG
>CAISJH010000126.1 GCA_903885585.1 uncultured beta proteobacterium | reverse complement strand
GCCTCGAAGGTGGTGAGCTTGGTCCAGCCCCGCTCAGGAATGCCGGGAGGCAGGGCCAGGCTGGGGATGGGCAGGCAGCGCACCTCCTCCCGAACGCCGCGGTGGTCGTCAGTCAGGCAAACGAAGTCGAACGGGCCCCGAAGGTGGCGTGCCACCATCGCGTAGAGGCGATTCACGTACTCCGGCCCGTACTTCGTTCCCCACTTCATGCACAGCACGGTGCGCCGGGCGCTGTCCTGGCTCATCAGAGCTCCTCGATGGTTTGGGGTGGGAAGGTGTCCCATCCCAGGCAGCCGGGGCATTGCCAGAAGTAGCGCTGCGCCTCGAAGCCGCAGGCCGCGCAGCGGTAACGCTGCACCGGCCGGGCGGCGCTCTCCACGGCGGCGCGGGCGGCCTCCAGACCGTCGTGCCCCCATGTTTCGACAGGCTGGCGCATGAGCAGGCCAGCTGCCGACAGCGATGGCATGACCTTCAGCGCCTGCACCAGCCGTTGCACGGCTTGTGGCCCCAGAGCGCCGTCGTGCTCCGCAGCCGTCGTGCCACCTGCAACGCTGCCGCTCACCCGGTCAGCAGGCTGCAAAGCGATAGCGTCCGCAGGCGCCGCTTGGCTTGTACGCTGGGGCGTTGGCAAGTCGAGCCCCAGCAGGGCCCGCAGCAAGGCGAGGGTTGGCGCCTGTGCAAACTGCGCTTGCATCAGACGGCGTGCGTCCTCGCCCAGGCCCTGCTTGCGCGCGGCCGCGGCGTAGTCTGCGGCAATGAGATCGAAGGCCCTCGGGTTGCGCTGCAGCAGCCCGGCCCACGCTTGCAACGCCGCCTGAGCGTGGCCATCCTGCAAGGCCCATTGGCCGGCCAGTACCCCGGGCCGTGCCAAGTCTGGCGCGGCCTGGCGCGCCGCTTCCAGCCGGGTCGAGGCGGCTGCCATATCGCCCCTGGCCCGCAGTTCGGTGGCCGCTTCGCAGTGGTAGTGGCCGATCCGGGCGGAGAAGGACCCGGCGTCCGAGGCCTGCAGCAGGCTGGCGACCTCGATCGCGCCGTCCCACTCGCGGGCTCGCTCGCGCAGCGACAGCAGTGCCAGCCGCGCCTGGGTTTGGAAGGTTGTTCCCTCGAGCTGCTGGAAGCCGTCTTCGGCACGATCAAAGAGCCCGGCCCGCAGGAAGTCCTGCGCCAGCGCGTGGCGGGCGCGATGTCTCTCCTCCAGGGGCAGGTCAGCCCGGGTCAGCAGGTGCTCATGCACGCGGATCGCCCGTTGGAACTCTCCTCTGCGCCGGAAGAGGCTGCCCAGGGCGAAGTGCAGGTCCACCGTGTCGGGGTCGTTCTGGATCGCCTCGATGAACACATCGATGGCCTTGTCCTGTTGCTCGTTGAGCAAGAGGCTCAGTCCCTTGAAGTAGGCGCGTGGTGCGTCTTTGTGTTCGCGCCGCACCTGCCGCAGGTCCAGACGGGATGCCAGCCATCCCAGGCCGAAGGTGGCTGGCAGGGCCAGCAACAGCCAGGAGAGGTCAAAGTCCATCGCGTGGGGGGTGCGTGGGTTCTGCTGAAGGGGTTGCTCCAGCGACTGTTGCGACCCCCGTAGGGCTGCCAGACGTGACGGCGTCGGTCGTTGTCTTCAGTTGACGCGCCCGCCAGCGGTCCGGCACCATGGCCACGACCCCCAATGCGCAGCCTGCTGCAAACGCGGCCAGCACCACGAACACCATGGGCGCCTGCCACTCCACGCCGAAGAACCACTTCACCGAGGCCGGGTGCTGGTTGTTCAGTGCAAAGGCGAACAGGGTGAAGAACACCAGCGCCTTGAGGATCCAGATGATCAGCCGCATACCGCTCGGATTCTAGGTAGGCGCCTTGGAGTCGGCAGGCAGGGGCCCCTCGATCACGGCATCGACCAGCACCGCGAGCATGAGGAAATGGCTCACGATGCGCAGATCGTCGAGCACGGTGTCAAAGAAGCCGTTCAGCACCAAGGGCAGTGTCAGTGCGCAGGCTGCGTACAGGCCCGTCAACCCACGGCCGCGTGCGAGGGCCAAGATGATGGGCAGCGCCATGAGCGCGCATCCGGTGATCAAGCCGGGCAGACCTGACCAGAGCAGGAAACTCAAGAACTGCTGGTGCGCGGTGGGAAGCACAGGTGCGCCGGGAGGCAAGTGCTGACGCAGTGTTGCCGTCTCGTTGAGGAATCCGTGCCCCAGCCACGGCCTTTCCAGGATCGCCTGCCAGGCCGCGGGCCAATGAATGGCCCGCGTAGCGATGCCGTAGTCCCCCAGGCCTGATGGGTCCTGTCCGGACAGGACCTGGATCAGAGCATGCCATCGCTGCTCGTACCACCCCGACAGGGCTGGTGTGAGGAGCAGGCCGGTGACGGCCAAAGCCGACAGTGCCCCCACGGCCACCCGCCCGCTGAAGGCGCCCCACTCGCGTCGCTGCCACACCAGCGCCATGGGCAGGAGCACGACGGAGATGATCGTCGAGGCCCGAGCCCCGAGCAGGCCGGCCAGGCAGGCAATGCCCAGTGCATGGGTGGCCACCGGACGAATCCATCCCCAGCGCGACCGGGCGTCTACCCCGAGCCAGCACAGCATCATCATCGGAACCAGCATGACGCTGACAAACAGCGCATTGCCAGACAGAGCCCGTGGCCGGTGATGCTCCATCCCCGCCCACTGAACGGCGACCAGGTACTCCAGACCGATGACGGCCACGGTCGTCCATACCGACCAAGTCGCCCACTGGCCCAGTTGTTCGTGAGTGATGTGCGCGCGTTGAAGGCGGGGCATCAGCAGAAGGGGGGGCAAGATCACCAGCAGGAAGCGAAAGTCCTGCCACCACGGCACTCGTGCCGCCGCTGCCAGGTCGCTTGCGACCAGCAGCATCCACCAAGCCAGCACCGTCCAGACCAGCCAGCGACCTGCTCTGCTTTTCAAGTGTGCCCATGAGGCCGGGAATCCCTGGCGTACCAAGCTGTGGAGTGCCAGGAAGAGCACGCACAGAGCGCTGAACCAGCCCAGAAGCGGCGACAACAGCACGGCGGCCCACAACATTGGCGGAAGCGGGGCAGCGGTCTTGCAGGGCGCAGTCTGGGTCCGGCTCACGTTGTCGACTCTCGAAGCCAGGAACACTACGGCCCCAAGCTTCAGGGTTCCGAAGCACAGCGCTCGGCCGCTTGCATGAGGTGGTTCAGATCCAGACCGTGCGCCTGCTCTGCCAACTGGCACGCACGTGCCCAGCGAATGCCCCATTTCGAAGGCATCAGGCGGGCCAATTGGGGCCATCGCGGCCAGCGTTCGTAGCGCTCCAGCACCGCTGCCAAAGGTTCGACCCGGTGATCCTGTTCAAACTTGGCACGCTTTCGCGCGAAGCGGCTGTCGGGAAGTCGCTTCAGGTCGTAGTTGCCAAAACCGAACTCCGGCTTGAGGTACTTGCCATGAAGGTAGGTGAGGTCCACATAGCGTCTGCTCAGGTGCCGGTGGTTGAAGACCTCGTGCCGCGCGGAGTTCCGGAAGTAGGTCTGTTCACTGACCTCGAAATATCCGTGGTCGCCGTTGCCTACCAGGGGCGTTGAGGCGAGAACGCCCAGACCTGCTGCATCCTGGTAGAGGTTGAAGCCGGAGACGCAAAGCATCTCAGCGCCCAGCCGGCAATCCCGTGCCCTGATGGTCTGAACCACCCTTGCCACACGATCAGGAATGGCGATGTGGTCATCGTCAAGCTTCGTAGCCACCGTGTACCTGGTGCACGCCAGCGCGAAGTTGGAGTAATTGCCCATCGACTCAGGGGCGTCCATGGGCATCTGCGCGTAGGCTGGATCCCCCAGGGGCAGAACGGCGTCTTCGTAGTGATAGACCCGGACCTTCTGCGGAAACCTGCGTTGCAGTGACTCTGCGATGACGGCAGAGCGGTCCGTGCACTGGTTGTGCACGATCACGATCTCATCGAAGTAGGGCAGGTGCGAACAAACGGCCTGCGCGAGAAATGTCTCCCCGTTGCGGACCCTGACGAAGGCCGAGATGCCGGGCTGGCGCTGCGGGATGTGGAGGTCGCTCGGCTTGAACCGGTACTGACGTACCGTCTGACTCACGTTGCGCTCACCCGCGCTGTCACCACCTCAGCGCAACCCCGCGCTCAGCTGCGCAATGATCCGCCTGGCGGCCTCGCCCGTTTCCGGGGCGCCCTGGGAGTTCTGAATCGTGACCTGGGTCTTGCCGCCCTCGGCTTTCAGCACGACGCGCAGGCGCTGCACGGCGGCCTTCTCATCTTTGCCGAACCAGCGGGACAGGAAGCCGGGTTCTTCCTTGCCTGCCAGGGCTGGGTCCACATACCGGACGAAGTACAGGCCCGCGGCGCGGTCCCGGTCTTCGACCGAGAAGCCACTGCGATCGAGGGCCAGACCCACGCGCCGCCAGGCGCGGTCGAAGTCATCCTCCACCCACAGGCTGGTGGCACCTGCACCGGCTGCAGCAGCGCCTGGCGCGGGCCTGGCTTGCGTGCTGGGGGCCGCGGGGGCCGCCCCTGCCTTGGCGACCGACTCGCGAGCCACGTCGTCCTTGACCCCGAGTCTGATCATGAGCGAGGTCAGCATCTCGGCTTCCACCTGCGGGTCGGCGGGTTTGGCGCGCCAGGTGGTGCCGTCCTTCTGTGCCGAGGTGTAGACCTCTTCCATGGCACGGTGACTGATGTAGATCTCGGTGCCTGCGGCGGTGCGCTCCAGACGCGTGCGGAAGCGGTCACGCTCGCCCGTGGAGTACAGCGCGTCAAACACCCGCCCGATGGTGCGGCGGATGAAGTCCTGCGGAATCTTGGCGCGGTTCTCGGTCCAGGCCGTCTCGAGAACGCCCGTCTGCGGGTTTTCCACCTCGAAGGTGAAACCCCGTTCGGTCCAGAAGGACTTCACCATCGGCCACACCTGCTCGGGGGGCAATGGCACGCTCAGCCAGCGCTGCAGACCGTCGCGCTCCACACGGATGTTGCCCAGCGTCGTGGGCGCCACCTGTGCCGTTGCAGCAGCGGCCTGGCCGCGCGACTCCATGCCCGTCGCGCTGACCGTGCCGGTCGCAGAACGGAAGCGCCCCTCCCGGGCCAACTGGGTCAGGTCGGGTGGCACTTCCAACGCCGCTGTCTTCTGCGATTGGCTGCGGTAGTCCACTTTGCTGCCGCCAAAGAGTCCGTCCAAGGTGGAGCACCCCCCCAGCAGCAGAACAGTGGCGCTCACCACGGCCGTGGGCGCAGCCAGGCGAGCGGCTGACCGGCGCGGTGAGGCGGAAGAGGTGGGGTCCAGGCGTCTTGTCACTGCGGAGGTCTCCGGATTCATGGGGAGGATGCGCAAGGGAATGGGGAGCGGTGCGGGGGCGTTCAGCGTACGCCGCTGTCGCGCAGCGCGGCGGCCACGCTGGCCTGACCCGCTTCGGTCAGCTCCACCAGCGGCAGTCGCACCGTGGCGTTGCAATGCCCCAGCTGCTGCAGGGCCCACTTGGTGGGTGCCGGGCTGGGTTCGCAGAAAAGCTGTCGGTGCAGCGGCAGCAGTTGCAGGTGGATCTCTGTGGCACGTTTGACGTCGCCCTGTACCGCGGCCATGCACATCTCGTGCATCAGGCGCGGCGCCACGTTGGCGGTGACGCTCACATTGCCATGCCCGCCCAGCAGCATCAAGGCCACGGCGGTGCCGTCATCGCCCGAGTAGATGGAAAAGCCCTTGGGGGCTTGCTTGATCAGCCAGGCCGCGCGCTCTATGTTGCCACTGGCCTCCTTGATGCCGATGACGCCGGGCACTTGCGCCAGACGCAACGCGGTTTCCGGTTGCATGTCGGCCACGGTGCGGCCGGGCACGTTGTAGAGCACCACGGGCAGGTCCACGGCCTCGGCCACGGCACGGAAGTGGCGATAGATGCCTTCCTGAGAGGGCTTGTTGTAGTACGGCACCACCTGCAGCGAGCAGTTCGCGCCCACCTGCTTGGCAAAGCGGGTGAGCTCGATGGCCTCCGAGGTGGCGTTGGCGCCTGCGCCCGCCATGATCGGCACCCGGCCCCGGGCATGCTCCACCGACACGCGGATGATCTCGCAATGCTCCTCCACGGAGACGGTGGGCGATTCGCCCGTGGTGCCCACCACGCCGATGCAGTCGGTGCCCTCGGCGATGTGCCAGTCGATCAGCCGACGCAGGGCGTCGTAGTCGACGCTGCCGTCTTCGTGCATGGGCGTCACGAGCGCCACGATGCTGCCAACAATCGGTGTCATGGAGTGATTCCTGAAAGGATGCGGGAGTTTAGCGGTCTGGTCTGGTGCCGGGCCTGATCCAAGTCCGTGTCCGGCGCTGATGCTTCTTGGGGCGGTTTGCGGGCCCGCTGCCGTTGCCTTCACAGCGGGCCGGCGCCCGGCGAGTTGTCAGGTGGCGCCCTCGGCCATGTCCAAGGGCAGTGGCAGTGCTGGTTCTGGGGCCGTGGTGCCGGCTGTGATGCGTTCGCGCCGTGCGCAGATGCGCTGCACCAGGCGGGGGGGCGGCTCCAGGTAGCCGTCCTCGTAGCCCAGCACGCGCAAGCCCTGGGTGGCCTGCAGCAGTTCGCCCGGCTGCAGCAGGAAATCCGGCCGAGAAGGGCGTCCGAAGCGTGCGTTGCCGGCGCCGAAGGTCTCGTAGATCAAGAGGCCGCCTGGCGCCACCGCACCGACCAGGGTGGGCAACAGCGGGCGCCAGAGATAGTGGGTCACCACCACGGCGTCGAACTGCCGCCCCTGCAGAGGCCAGGGTCCGGTTTCGATGTCAGCCACCAGCACTTCGGCCAGGTCTGACAGGCCGTCCAGCGCCTGGGCGTCCCGGTCCACCCCGGTCACGCGCAGACCCCGCTCGGCCAACCATTGCAAGTGCCGTCCGCTGCCGCAGGCCACATCCAGCACGGTGCTGCCTGTCGGCAGCTGGCTGGCCCAGCGCACCACCCAGGGGGAGGGTGCGCCGGCGGCGGC
>CAISJH010000125.1 GCA_903885585.1 uncultured beta proteobacterium | reverse complement strand
AGCGGCCGACAGATGGCATTGGCACCTCAGATGCCGGGGCTGCAATCGCTGTTCGATGCGGGGCGATGCGCCGTCCAGCTCAATGTCGGCCCGCTGGTCGTACCCACCACCCTGGCGCAGTACAACGCCCAGTCGGTTCCTCTGCCGCCCAAGCTCTTCTCTCACAACGATCAGCAGTCGCTGTGGCAGTCCTTGTCGCCAGAAGGTGCCACCTCGGGCTGGGGCGGACGCATGGGCGACCTGTTCCTGTCGGCCAACGGCACCGCCACATTCACCTGCATGAGTGCCGCGGGCAACGCCGTCTTCATGTCGGGCCAGCAGTCCTCGCAGTACGTGGTCAGCCCCACCAGCGGTGCGGTGGCCCTGAACGCCACGCGCAGCAACGTCTACGGCAGCGCCGCCGTGTCCGCCGCGATGGCCAGGCTGGTCCAGGCCCCGCGAACCCATCTGCTGGAGGCCGAACACACGCGGGTGATGAAGCGCGCCGTCGAGGCCCAGGGCGCCCTCAGTGCAGCCCTGGCGGCGGCGCCTGCATTGACCACCCCATTCAACACTGCCAATCCCTTGGCCGTTCAACTCCAGTTTGTCGCCAAGACCATCGCCGCCCGCGCGGCCCTGGGGGCCAAGCGCCAGGTGTTCTTCGTATCGCTGGGAGGGTTCGACCTGCACGACTTCCTGCCGGACCAACATCCCGCGCTGCTGACCAACCTCTCACAGGCCCTCAAGAGCTTCCACGACGCGACCGTGGAGTTGGGCGTTTCGCAGCAGGTGACCACCTTCACCGCCAGTGACTTCGGCCGCACGTTGGCATCCAACGGGGATGGTTCGGACCACGGTTGGGGCAGCCACCACTTCGTGATGGGCGGCGCCATCAGGGGCGGCCGCTTCTATGGCGCGGCGCCCGAGGTCTCGGTCACCTCAAGCGACCAGGTCGGGCAGGGCCGCTTGCTGCCCAGCACCTCGATCGAGCAATTTGCGGTGCCCATGGCCACCTGGTTCGGCGTCCCGGCCTCCGACATGACGAGCGTCTTTCCCAACGCCGGCCAGTTCACGCTCGACGCCTCGCCCCTCTTCGGTTGAAACATCCGGCAGCTGACCTCGGAACGGAGCGAGCAGCATGGCTGCCCCTGGCCTGCGGCGTGGTGGCTGCCCTGCACGTGGGCAAGCTGCCGCCCGCCTTGCCCGTGCTCCGCGATGCGCTGGGCGTGAGCCTGGTGCAGGCGGGCTTTCTGCTGTCGGCGGTTCAGGCCGCGGGCATGGCCTTGGCGCTAGCACTGGGCCTGGGCGTGGCCCGCCTGGGCTTGAGGCGCTCGCTCATCACGGGCTTGCTCATCCTGGCCACGGCCAGCGTGGCAGGCAGCTTCGCACAGGGCGCAGGGGGCTTGCTACTCGGGCGGGCGGCCGAGGGCGCGGGCTTTCTGCTGGTATCCCTGGCAGCCCCGGCACTGATCCGCGCCCTGGTGGCGCCACAACGGCTGAACTTGCGCATGGGGCTGTGGGGCACCTATATGCCCACGGGCATGGCGCTGGCCCTGTTGGCCGGCCCGGTGGTGATGGCACGCTACGGCTGGAGCGCTTGGTGGCTGGGGCTGGGCCTGCTGACTGCCGCCATGGCCATGTGGGCCCTGCGGGTGCTGGGCTGGAACGACCCCGGCACCAGCCCCTTGCAAGCCGCCAGCCCAACCCCGATGGCCTGGACAGCGGTGCTGCGCCAGACGCTCGGCCGGCGCGGCCCCTGGCTGGTGGCGTTGGCCTTCGGCGCTTACTCGTCGCAGTGGATCACGGTGATCGGCTTCTTGCCGACCATCTACGCCGAGGCTGGCGTGGCGCAGGGCACGGCCGGGCTGCTCACGGCCCTGGCCGCGGCGGCCAACATCATCGGTAACGTGATGGCCGGGCGCTTGCTGCACCGCGGCCGCCCACCGGTGCTGTTGCTGCTCATCGGCTTCACCACCATGGGGCTGACCGCGTTCATGGCCTTTGGCCTGCCCGAGGCCCTGACGTCCACCGGACGCTACGCCGCCGTGCTGGCCTTCTCGGCCGTGGGCGGCCTGATCCCCGGCACGCTGTTCGCGCTGGCCGTGCGGGTGGCGCCGCACGACAGGGCCGTTCCGGCCGTGGTGGGGTGGACGCTGCAGTGCTCGGCCTTCGGCCAGTTCATCGGCCCGCCCGTGGCGGCCTGGTGGACATCACATCACGGAGGCTGGTCGCAGACCTGGATCACCACCGCAAGCGCGGCGGCGGCGGGGCTGCTGCTGGCGCTGGCGCTCGGCCAGGCCCTCAGGCGCTGACGGCCCGCAGCACAGCGCGAGTGGTCAGTAAGTGGCCTCCAGGCTGGACGGGGCAGCCGTCTCGGCCCGCACCGCCGTCACGCACTCGCGCAGATCCGCCAGATACTCGTCCAGCGACGGTGCATGCAGCAGGGACATCATGCGGTGGATGGCCTTGGGCCGCTGCACCAGGCCTGGCAGCCAGCCCTTGGCGGACAGCCGTTCGGCCACCGCGAAGATGTCGAAGTCCTGGGCCCCGAAGGCGACGATGGACAGGTGCGGACGGCCCAGCACCTGCAGCCCGTCGATCGCCCCGACACCGGCCTTGTACCGATCGATGAACTCCATGAGCTCACGCGCCACGCGCTCGTACCCCTCCACGCCCAGAAACTGCATGGTGGCCCAGGCTGCGGCCACGCCCCCGGCGGGCCGCGTGCCCACGATGGTGGCCGTGCTGAAGCGGCCGTTGGGCCAGGCGTTGAAGTCGAAAGCGTGCAGGCGGGCCTTGTCCGGATCTCGGTAGAACACGGTGGACGCGGGCTTGGGGCAGAACCCGAACTTGTGCAGATCGGCAGAGATCGAGGTCACCGCCGGGACGCTGAAATCGAAGTCCGGGATGTCGCGCCCGATGCGGCGCGCAAACGGCGCCAGGTAGCCGCCGACACAGGCGTCCACGTGCAACCACAGGCCGCGGCGCTGCGCCAGGGCACCGAGTTCGGCAATGGGGTCGATCACACCGTACGGAAAGCACGGCGCCGAGCCCACCAGCATCATGGTGTTCTCGTCGATCAGAGCCTCCATGGCCGCGACGTCGGCGCGAAAGTCCGGCCCCACTGGGGCGCGCCGGATCTCCAGGTCCATGAGGCGCGCGCCTTTGTCAAAGGCCGGGTGCAGCGACTCCGGCGCCACGATGTTGCCGCGTAAACCCGGCTTGCCGCGCTGCTCACGCGTCCAGTCACGGCAGGTCTGGACGGCCTGGATGATGCTTTCGGTGCCGCCGGTGGTCATGAAGCCGCGGCCGGATTCGGGCGCGTGGAACAGATCCAGCGCCATGTCCAGCACCTCCTCCTCCATGCGGCGCACGCTGTGGAAGGCCCGCTTGGCGCCCAGCGCGTTCTCGGAGAAGTACTCGAAGAAGGCCTCACGGCCGACCTCGTGGGCCTGGTCGTCGCCCTTGAAGACGAACAGCGGCGCCCGGCCATGCGCCCAGTCGATGTCACCCGCCTTGAAGCTGCGCAGGTCCGACAGGACCTCCTCGCGCGCACGGCCTTGCGCCGCCATCTTGGTCCGCATGGGAGTCACCCGCCTTTCGTGTGAGCCCCGTGGCCGGGGCGTTGACAAAAGGATAGGCGGATGAGTAGTATTCGTCAATGCCTACTCATAATTCGGTTTTGCCGAACAGACGTCGGTCCAGCATTCTCAGCGGGCTGGACGCGCTGGAGTGCCTGGCTGCCAGCGACCGCCCGCTGTCGCTGGGCGAAGTGGCCGCCCGGCTGCAGATGGCCAAGTCCAGCGTCCACGAGTTGCTGGGGGCCTTGACGATGCGCGGCTACGTCGAGCGCCGGGGCGACATGACCTACGCCGTGGGCACCAAGGCCTGGGAGGTGGGATGCCGCGCAGGGTTTGTCGAGATCGGACGCGTTGCCGAGCCCTATCTGGCCGAGTTGGTGCGCGACGTGCAGGAAGGCGCGTCGCTGGCTGTGTTGGACGGCGCGCACACCGTGTGCATCCAGATCGCCGAATCGCCCCAGGTCGTGCGCGTGCACTCCGGCGTGGGTGAGCGCAATCCGGCCCATTGCGTGTCCACTGGCTTGGCCATGTTGGCCACGCGCAGCGATGACGAGATCAAGCAGCTGTTCCCAGCGGCACTGCCCACCCTGACCAGCAAGAGCCTGGCCATCCGCGCGGAACTGCTGCGCGAACTGCAGCGCGTGCGCGAACGCGGCTACGCGGTCAGCAAGGGCGCCTGGCACCTGGACGTGGCCGGTGTAGCTGCGGCCATCATCGGGGCTGACGGCCGCGCCGTTGCTGCCGTGTCCGTGGCGCTGCCGCGGCCACGCCTGACCTCGGCCCGACAGGCCCAGTTGGCCCGTGCACTGGTGGACGTCACGCAGGCGATCGCGCGGCAACTCGAGCGCGCATCAGGCACTCCGGCAGCGGCCGCTTCGGCGCCGCAGATGCCGCGCGCGCCTTCAGCCATCTCCCGCCCGCCTGCCGCGGGCAGCCCTGCGGCACGCCCGCATCGCGCCGCAGCAGCCCCAACGCCCTTGTCCGGATGACCCTCCGGCTGGACCGTCAGCAGTGATCCCCCTTCAACCCAACGAGGAGCCGTCGATGAGCCTGAAAACCACTTTCACACGCCGCGAGATCGCGATGCTGGGCGCCAATGTCGGCGTGGCCTCGGTCGCGGCCTCCGCGCTGTCCTGGGCCGGGCCTGCGCAAGCTCAGGAAGCCCGGGCGATGCTGGGCCACTTCCCCTCGGCCAATCAGCAGAACTTCTCCAAGGCCACCGGCTCCATGCAGAAGGCGCTGGGCGCCAACGTCAAGATCGACTTCATCAGCGTGTCGGCCGGACCGCAGATCCTGACCGCCATGGCAGCCAACAACATGGACGCCTGCAACATGGGCTCCAGCCCCATGATCGTGGGCTTTGCCCAAGGCCTGCCCGTGTCCATGGTCTACATGCACAAGGTGGTCAAGGACAGCGAGTGCCTGGTGGTGCGCAACGACGCCGGCATCAAGGAGTTGAAAGATCTGAAGGGCAAGAAGATCGGCTGCCCCTTCAACACGTCAGCGCATTTCGGCATCCTGTCGGCGATGAAGATCGCTGGGCTGAGCGCGGCCGACGTCACGCTGGTCAACCTGCGGCCCGACACCATTCCGGCGGCCTGGCAACGCAAGGAGATCGACGGCGCCTACATCTGGCACCCCGTGCTGTTGAGTCTGGAAAAAGACAACGGCACCACGATCTTCAAGACCGGTGACCTGATGGCGCGTGGTGCCCTCATCTTCGACGGCCTGGTCGCCCGCGATACCTTCAAGAAGCAGCACCCGGACCTGCTGCTGGCCTACCTGAAGGAGATCGACCGCATCAACACCATCTACCGCACCAAGCCCGATGACGTGGTCGACGTGATGGCGCCCTTCCTGCAAGCTCCGAGGGAGGTGCTGAGTCTGGTGGTGCGCACCACGCACACCATCACCCCGAAGGAGATGCTGACCGAGGCCTGGATGGGCGCCCCAGGCGCGCGCGACTCCGGCATCTTGCGTGCCATCCGCGACCAGGCCGAGTTCCTGCGGTCGACCGACCAGCTCAGGAGCGTGCCGAGCGACTTCTCGAAGTTCGTCGACAGCTCGTTCGTGGCCCGGATGGTCTGACGGCGAGCCCCCGCCCGCGGCGCACAGGAGCCCCACGATGCTGCGCGATGACCTGAACCCCCTGGAGCCGGTGGCCCTGGACGCCCCAGAGCGCCGCACCGGCGCACTGCTGGCCATCGACCAGCTCGGCAAGACCTTCGGCAGCGGCGTCGGGCAGGTCCAGGCCTTGTCGCCGACCGACCTGTACCTGCAGGAGGGCGACTTCCTGTGCGTGGTCGGGCCGTCGGGCTGCGGCAAGACCACCTTGCTGAACCTGGTGGCCGGCTTCGAGCGCCCTTCCAGCGGTCAGGTGCGCCTGCGCGGCCAGCCCATCACCGGCCCGGGGGCCGAGCGCGGCGTGGTCTTCCAGCAGGGTGCGCTGTTCAACTGGATGACGGTGCTGGAAAACGTGGCCTTCGGCCCACGCGCCTGCGGCGTCAACCCTGAAGCCGCGCGCCAGCGCGCGCGGCAGCTGCTGCAGATGGTGGGCCTGGACAGCTTTGCGGACAAGTACCCGTACCAGCTCTCCGGCGGCATGCAGCAGCGCGTGGGCATTGCGCGTGCGCTGGCCAACGAGCCGGGCATCCTGCTGATGGACGAGCCCTTCGCCGCTCTGGACCAGCAGACGCGGGAGTTGCTGCAGGAGGAGATCCGCCACATCTGGCGGCGCGAGCGCAAGACAGTGTTGTGGATCACGCACTCCATCGACGAGGCGCTGTTCCTGGCCACCCACATCGCCGTGATGACGGCGCGGCCCGGCCGCATCAAGGCCGCCTTCCGCTCGCCCTTCAACGAGACCGAAGACCCGCTGGTGGCGGCCACGCCGGCATTCACCGCCGCCAAGCGCCAGATCGTCGAGCTGCTGCGCGGAGAGTCGCGCCAGGCCCAGGCACAGGAGAGCGCCGCGTGAGCACCAACCGGCCCGAAGCCTCAGTGGTGGAGGCCCTCGACGAGGACACGCTGCACCGCCGCGAAGACCGGCGCGACCGCTGGCTGACCGTGGGCACGTTCGCCAGCCTGCTGGGCCTGTGGGCTGCCGTCACCGGCTCCGGCCTGTGGGAGCCCCTGATCAAGCCGCTGTTCCTGCCCTCACCCGTGGCGGTGTGGCAGGCCTTGCTGCGCCTGATCGAGCAGGGTTACCAGGGGCGCAGCCTGGGGCACCACGTGGGGGTCAGCTTCCAGCGCTTCGCCACCGCGTTCTCGTTCTGCGTCCTCATCGGTGTGCCGCTGGGCCTGCTGATGGGCATGCACCGCCCCACGCGCGCCGTGCTGGAGCCGCCCATCCAGGCGATCCGCCCCATCCCGAAGTTGGCGCTGCTGCCGCTGTTTCTGATCTGGTTCGGCATCGGCAACCTGTCCAAGATCGTCGTCATCGCCGCGCCCGTGTTCCCGCTGATCGCCATCAGCGCGATGCAGGCCGTGCGCTCGGTGTCCACGCGCAAGATCCAGGCAGCGCAGGCGCTGGGCGCAAGCCCCTGGGTGGTGTTCTGGCGCGTGGTGCTGCCAGCCAGCCTGCCCGGCATCTTCACCGGCATCCGGGTGTCGATCTCGCTGGGGGTGACGATGCTGGTGGGCGCCGAGCTGACCGCCACCTCTGACGGCATCGCCTGGATGGCGCTGACCGCCGCCGAGTACCTGTCCACCGACATCGTGCTGGTGGGCGTGCTCATCATGGCCGCCATGGGCTACAGCCTGGACCGCCTGGTGCGCGCCCTGGAGACGCGCCTGGTGCACTGGAGCGGCAGGGACTGAGGGTGCGCTGCTGAGCAGCCATGTCGCCGCAGGGACTGCGGCATCGGCCATGCGCGGGACGTGGGCACTGATGAAGGCCCGGTTGCCCCGCTACGCTCCTCCAATGAGGAACCCGGCTCCCACGGGATCGCTTCGGTCGATGGTCCAGCGGGCGGTCCCCAGAATGCTGGCCGTGCCCTTGACAGTGGGCCTCACCGCACGGATGGAGCCCAAGCTGACCGCGCCAAGCAGCTCACCCTCGAAAGTGCCCGTCCCGAGAAGCCCCTCCGAACGGATGGGCTGCCGCAAACCCATGCGGCCACGCGCTTCCAGCATGGCCATCATCGCGCTCGTACCAGTGCCGCCGGGGGACCGGTCAAGCTGGCCCGCGCTGAACACATGCACGTTCTTGTACATGGCACCAGGAAGCGTTGGAGCATGCCACAGGGTGACAAAGTTGAGGTTGGTCACATGCGGCTGCGTGGGGTGCTGCAGCCGCACCTTTGCATTGAGTTGATCGCGCACGGCCAGCCCGATGCGTGCCAGCTGCGCGCCGTCTTCGGCTGCGATGCGCAGACCACTGGCACTCACATCGACGATGCCGAAGTAGTTCCCTCCCCAGGCAATGTCCGCCATGGCCGCACCCAGCCCCGGCAGCTCCACCGGTATGTCCTGTACGGCCACGTAGGCGGGTACGTTTTCGAAGCGGGTCCAGAGCACGCGGTCACCCTCGCTGGCCACCTCGGCCACCACCGGCCCGGCCGTGGTCTCGAAGCGGATGGTGGTCAGCCCCCCCTCCCCCCGCTCCACCATGCCCAATGCCACCATCGCCATGGCCACAGCAATCGTTCCGTGACCACACATATGCGAATACTGAGTTCCATCGATATAGATCAGTCCCGCGTCAAAGTCCGGGCCGGAGGGCGGTGTCAAGAACACACCGAACATGTCGCGATGGCCACGCGGCTCACGCATCAGCGCCATACGCAACCAGTCGTAGCGCGCCTCCAGGAACTCGCGCTTGTCCAGGATGGAGCTGCCCGCAGGGTAGGGAATCCCGCTGTGGATGATGCACAGCGGCTCGCCTTCGGTGTGGGTGTAAATGACGTCGAATATGTCCTGCTTGTACATCGAAGGCTCCAGGGTGAGACAGGCCGCGGATCGGCCAGGTTCAGGGCTCGCGCGGGCGGCCGCGCAAGAGGTTCAGGCCAATAGTCAGGTCGAGCGCCACGATGGCGCCGCCCGCGACCAGAATGGTGATGGAGGAGACTGCGGCGATGGCAGGATCTATCGTGTACTGCACGTGATTGAAGATCTTCACGGGGATGGTGTTCAGGGCTGCGTGGGTATTGAAGACGGAGAGCTCTACGTTGATCCAGGAGGTGATGAACGCAAAGATCGATCCATTGATCAGCCCCGGACGTATCGTGGGCAAGACGATGAACCAGAACGTCACCCATGGGCTGGCCCCCAGATCCATCGACGCTTCCTCCAGCACGCGCTGAGCAGGTGAGAGCATGGCCAGCACCGGACGCATCACGAAGGGGGTCACGATCACCACATGCCCCACCAGCAACGCCGAGAAGTTGCGCGTGAGGCCCATTTCGCCGCCAAACTGCAGCAGCGCCGCTCCGAGCACCACGTAGGGCAAGACCAACGGCGACAGCAGCAGGGCAGACAGCGCCGCGCGGCCCGGAAACTCGTACCGGGCCAGCGCCAGCGCAGCCGGCACCGCCAGGACCACTGCAGCAAGGGTAGAGGCCAGCGCCAACGCCGTGCTGGTCACAAAGGACGAAGCCCAGGAGGGATCCTCGAACACCTTCGCGTACCAACGCAGGGTCAGGCCTTGGGGCGGGAAGGCCAAGAACTCGCTGTCCGTGAGCGATGCGCCGACGATGACCACAAGCGGCACGACCAGGTAGGCCAGCGCAAGCCACGCCACCACGATGACCAGGACACGCACCATCCTCAGGCCAGCCGCCAGTGGCCGGGTTGTGTCCTGGCGGCCACGGCCAACAGCACCAGGGTGAGCAGCAGCAGCACCATGCTCAGAGCCCCACCGAAGTGGAAGTCAAAGACGGAGCTGTACTGCTGGAAGATCAACATCGACAGCACCGTCACACGCCCGCCTGACAAGAGTGCCGGGGTGACATATGCGCTGACGGCGAGCGAGAACACCATCACTGCGCCCGCCATCACCCCAGGCAGCGTCAGGGGCAGGACGACATGCAGAAAGGTCTGCCAAGGTCGGGCCCCGAGGTCCTCCGAGGCATGCTCCAGGGACGGGTCCACCCCATCCAGCGCGTTGCCTACCGACAGCACCACAAAGGGCAACAGGATGTAGACCATGCCAATCAGGATGCCGGCATCGGTACCCAGCAAACGGATCGGCCGCTCGATCAGTCCGAGGTCGACCATCGTCGAGTTAACCAGCCCCTGCCGGCCCAACAGCACCATCCAGCCAAAGGAGCGCACGATGTTGCTGGTGAACAGCGGAATCACGACCAGCAACAGGCACACACGCCGCCATGCCGGCCATCGCACAATGCGCACCAAGTACCAGGCCAACGGATAGCCGATAAGCAGGCAACACACGGTCGTGAGCCCGGCAATGCGAAAGGTGGTGGCAATCACTTCCCAGTGGTACTGGTCAAGCAGCACGCGGGCGTAATGCACCAAGCTGAGGTGGCCGCGGTCGTCGCTGAAGCTGGCTCCCAGCACCACCACCAGTGGCGCCAGAAAGAACACCGCAAAGAAGAGCACCGACAAGGCGAGCAGGGCGAACGCGGGGTGACGCAGGGCCATGACTTCAGGCCGGGATCAGGTGCACTGGCGCAGCACCCACACTGACCGCCACAGGCGCGCCGGTCACCAACCAATCCTCGGGAGAACCAGCGCGGCGTACCGCCAGGCGAAGGCCCCCCACGCGCACCACGATGGCCAGGTGACTGCCCATTGCAGCCACGGACTCCACCACAGCTTCCACCGCACCGGCCGCATCTGGCGATGGGGATGGCCAGGGCTGCAGCTCCAAGTGCTCTGGCCGCAGCACGGCCGTGTGCGGGCCAGGCCGGCAGCCCGGTGAACGCACGCTCAGCCCCATGGGGGCCAACAGGGCCCGGCCATCCTCGCCCACCGCAGCCTCCAGGAGCGTGACGTCTCCGATGAAGTCCGCGACAAAGCGGCTGGCAGGCCGGCGGTAGATCTCGTCACCACTGCCGATCTGCTCGATGCGCCCCTGGTGCATCACCACAATGCTGTCAGCCATCGCCATGGCCTCTTCCTGGTCATGAGTGACAAAGACAAAGGCAATGCCCAGGCGT
>CAISJH010000124.1 GCA_903885585.1 uncultured beta proteobacterium | reverse complement strand
TGCGAATCCCAGGAGTGGTACATCGCCATCGGCCGCTGGGTGATGGCGTTGAGCGGGTAGGCCTCCAGGTCGGTGCAGGCGGCCTCCAGCGGCGGGTACCAGAAGGGCAGGGGGTCGAAGTAGGTGGCAATGCGCTCGCGCAGGTGCTCAGGCGGTTGGCGGCCGGTGGTCTTGCCTTGTGCGGCCAGGCGAAAGCCCTGCAGCACGTCGGAGTAGATCGCCAACTGCACCGGGTCGTTCTTCTGGCGCCAGCCCTTCTCCTTGGCGAAGTCCAGGTAGGACTGGTTCCAGTTGCGCATGTACTGCTGGTCTTGGCGCAGGTGGTACTGGAAGACGCAGCCGTTCTTCTCGTACATCTCCCACTGCTTGGGGTTGGGCGCGCCGCGCAGGTGCTCGGTGCCGTTCTCGCCGCGCCAGCCCATCAGAAAGCCGATGCCGGGCTGTGGTTGGAAGTTGACGACGAAGTCCGGGTAGTCCTTGAACTTGCGCGCACCTTCGGCGCCCGTGAAGGCCGGGAACTTCAGGCGCGAGGCCAGCTCGATCAGCACCTCCTGGAAGGGCTTGCACTGGCCCAGCGGCGGCACCACCGGCACGCGCACCGAGTCCACCGGCCCGTCGAACTCGCTGATCGGGCGGTCCAGCATGCTCATCACGTCATGCCGCTCGAGGTAGGTGGTGTCGGGCAGCACCAGGTCGGCGTAGGCCACCATCTCGCTCTGGAAGGCGTCGCACACCACCAGGAAGGGGATCTGGTACTCGCCGTCCTCGCCCCGCCGGTTCAGCATCTCGCGCACCGCCATGGTGTTCATGGTGGAGTTCCACGCCATGTTCGCCATGAAGATCATCAGCGTGTCCAGCCGGTAGGGGTCGGCCTTGACCGCGTTGGTGATCACGTTGTGCATCAGCCCGTGGGCCGACAGCGGGTGCTCCCACGAGAAGGCGTGGTCGATGCGGATGGGCGAGCCGTCCGGGTGGATGGCCAGCTCTTCTGGGCTGGCCGGAAAGCCCAGTGGCGCGGCGTTCAGCGGTGTGTTGGGCTTGACCTGCTCGGGGTCGTTGAAGGCGCGGTAGTTGGGCACGATGTGGCGCGGGTAGGGCGCCTTGTGCCTGAAGCCGCCGGGCCGGTCGATGGTGCCCAGCAGGCTCATCATCACCGCCAGCGAGCGCACGGTCTGGAAGCCGTTGGAGTGCGCCGCCAAGCCGCGCATGGCGTGGAAGGCCACGGGCCGGCCGATGGTGGTGGGGTGGGTCTTGCCCCAGGCGTCGGTCCAGGCGATGGGCAGCTCGAAGGCTTGTTTGAGCGCGGTGTCGCCGATCTCCACCGCTAACGCGCGGATGCGCGAGGCGCTGATGCCGGTGATCTTTTCAGCCCACTCGGGCGTGCACTGCGCCACCTGTTGGGTGAGCAGTTGGAAGGCCGGCGCCACGCGCGTGCCGTCGGCCAGCGTGTAGGTGCCGGTGAGCGCGGGGCTGCGGCCGTCGGCAATGCCCTCGGGGTAGGCCGCCATCACCTGGCCTGAGACGCTGTCCCACACCAGCTTGTTGTGCGGGTTGCGGCCGTCGCCAGGCGGGCCCTTGGTCGGGTCGGGGTCGAAGGCGAACAGGCCCTCGCGTTCGCCCTCGTCCAGCACCACCAGCTGGGGGGCGTTGGTGAAGCGCTGCAGGAAGGGGCGGTCGATGCGGTCGTGCTTGATCAGCTCGTGCATCAGCGCCATGAACAGCGCGCCGTCGGTGCCGGGCTTGATGGGGATCCACTCGTCAGCAATGGCCGACTAGCCCGTCAGTACCGGGTTGATGGAGATGAAGCGCCCGCCGCGCAGCTTGAAGGCCGACAGCGCAATCTTCAGCGGGTTGCTGTGGTGGTCGTCGGCGGTGCCGATCATCACGAAGAGCT
>CAISJH010000123.1 GCA_903885585.1 uncultured beta proteobacterium | reverse complement strand
TGGCGGCCCGAGATCCAGTGGATGGGGGCGTCGAAGTGGGTGCCGGTGTGCTCGCCGCAGGAGAAGTTGTTCCAGTACCAGCCCGGGCCGCGCTCGTCGTAACGCGAGACCTCCTCGATACGGAAGGGCCAGCACTGGCCCATCTCGGGCGGCAGCGCGATCTGCGGAAACTCCGGCGTCAGCGTCTGCGTCAGGTCCACCACGCGGATGGCGCCGCGCTGCAGCGAGGTGGCCAGCGCTGCCAGCAGCGCGGTGGGTGATAGATCGGTGGTCGCGGTCATGGCGGGGGCGGTCATTGGGTAGGTGGCGGGCTGGTCAGCAGGTGTCTGTCCGTGCAAGAGGTCCTCATCAACCACCCGCAGCCAGTTCACGCTCGAGCACCCGCGGGTCCTCGCGCCAGCGCTCCAACCACTCCTGGGCCACGTCGCCCGGGTAGACATCCTCGGTGCCGTCGCGCAGCGCCTTGACCACGGCGCTGGCCAGGGCGTCGGGCGACAGCTTGGGCGGCGGCAGGTTCTGGTTCCACTCGTCGTCCACCGGGCCTGGGAACAAGTTGACCACGCGGATGCCGGCCAGCCGCATCTCGGCGCGCAGGCACTGCGCCAGCGAGTGCGCGGCCGCCTTGCTGGCCGAGAAGGTGCCGTGCGGCGGAAAGTTGGCCAGCGCGTAGATGGACAGCAAGTTCACCCAGGCCACGGCATGCGTGCTGCCGTCGGCCGAGCGGCCCTTGAGCGCCGGGCCGAAGGCCTGGGCCAGACGCAGCAGGCCGAAGTAGTTGACGTCCATCTCGGCGCGGGCGGCGTCCGTGCCACGGCGGGCGGCGATGCCGAAGGTGCGGTGGACCTCGGCGTTGTTGATCACGATGTCGACCTTGCCGCCGATCTCACCGGCCAGCTCGTCCACCGAGCGGCCATCGGTCACGTCCAGCGCCACGCGCGTGACCTGCGGCAGCGCCGCCACGTCGTCGGCTCCGGGCATCTTCTTCCAAGGCTCGGCGTGGCCGGCCCAGACGATGTCGGCACCCGCCTTCACCAGCGCGCGCACCAGGGCCTGGCCCGTGGCCGACTTGGCGTCGGTCACCAGCACCTTGCGGAACTTCGGGTCGCAGCCCATCTCGCGCAGCACCTTGTCGTCGTTCATGTGGGGGAGTCTCCGGGTCTGGAAGGGCGATCACGACGGCGCGGCCGGCGCGGTCCAGGCGGGCGGTCACGCGCACACGCTGGCCGGCGGCAGCCACGTCGCCGTGCAGGTGCACCATCAGCGACGGGCCGCTGTCCAGCTGCACCAGGCCCAGGCGCCAGGGCAGGCGCTCGCGGAAGAAGAGGTCGTTGCTGTGGTGCAGCGTGGTGGCTGCGATCAGCCTGCCCTCACCGCCCTGGTGACGCCATTGCAGCCGGGCCGACACGCACACGTGGCAGGCCTCGCGTGGCGGGTACTGCACGGCGCCGCACTCGGCGCACACCTGCAACGCAAAGCGGCCCTCGGCCGCGGCCACCGTCAGGCCCATGGCCACGCGGCTGCGCGACCAAGGTGGCAGGTTCATCTGCGGCGTGCGCAGGACGGGGTTCTTGCGCTTGGGGCGCATCAAGGGCATGGTCATGGGGTGGCCCTCCCCAGCAAAGCCGCGCCCGTGCACAGACAGCGGTCGTAGGTGACCATGCCGAACCCCCCCACCAGCCCGAGCTGGGCGCCCGGCACCTGCCGCCCGGGCGCGGCATCGGTCAGCTGGCGGATGGCCTCCACCATGCCCAGAAAACCGCCGGCGGCCCCCGCCTGGCCGGTGGACAACTGCCCGCCGGAGGTGTTGACCGGGAAGCTGCCATCGTGCGTGAGGCGGTGCGCGCGCACGAAGGCCGGCGCCTCGCCCTTGTCGCAAAAGCCCAGGTCCTCGATCTGCACCATCACGATGACGGGGTAGTCGTCATAGGCCTGCAGGAAGCTCACCTCGGCGGGCTTGGCGTCGGCCATGGCGTAGAGGTCGTCACGGTCCACCCGCCAGCCGCCCCGTTCGAAGATGGGGTCTTCGCTGAAGGCGTTGTGGCGCTCGATCGCGCCGCGCAAGGTGGCG
>CAISJH010000122.1 GCA_903885585.1 uncultured beta proteobacterium | reverse complement strand
CGTGGTGCCGACCACAGCTTTCACGCCCAGGCGGTTGCAGGCGGTCAGGTGGGCCAGGGTGCCTTCAGGGCGGGTGAAATCGATGAGAACGTCGGCGCCGGCGAGTGTGGCCTCCAGGTCAGCGCTGATGGGCACGCCCGTGGCCCGGCCCAGGAAGGCGCCCGCGTCCTGACCCAGCGCCGGGCTGCCGGCCACGTCCAGGGCGCCGTGCAACCGCAGGTCAGGGCTGGCCAGAACGGCCTCGACCAGCATCCGACCCATGCGGCCTGAGCTGCCCGCGACGACCGTTTTCATCGCTGCTCCAGCGGCGGGTAGGTGCGCGTGGCGCCGGTGGGTGCTTCGGTGGGGTTGTCCTTGCGCGCGGGCACCGGCAGGGCCTTGCGTTGGGCCTCGGTGAGCTCCAGCACGCGCGGCTCGATCTTGCGCTTGACTGGATCGATGGCGGCGACGAACTCGTTCTCGGTGGGCAGCTGCCCTTCCGGCATCTCCAGCTTCTTCAGCACATCGCCCTCGAACAGGGCCACGATGCTGCGCCGTTGTGGCTCGGTGCCCGGGCGGCGGATGGTGAAGAGATAGTCCCAGCGCTCGGCGTGGAAGGGGTCGGCCAGCAGCGGGGTGCCCAAGATCTCACGCACCTGGGCGCGCGACATGCCGGGTTTGACCAGGGCGATTTGCTCGCGTGTGATGGCGTTGCCCTGCACGATGTCGATGCGGTAGGGCGTCACCAGCCCCAGCAGGCTGCCATCCGAGGCGATCTGGCGGATGCCGCAGCCGCCCAGCACCAAGCTCAGCGCCACAAGGGCCAGGGCCTTCCCCCAGGAAAGCGATGTCTTCGGTGGGGTCGATATCATCATTGGATTCTAGTGTGGCCGGCCTGAGCCGGAAGCGGCGCCAAGCCTCCCAAAAGCCTGCCCATGAACCGAGCGGAAGAACTCAAGAGCAGTGGCCTGAAGGCCACCTTGCCCAGACTGAAGATCCTGGGCGTGTTCGAGCGCACGCAACGCAGGCACCTCACGGCCGAAGACGTCTACCGTGCGCTGATGCTGGACGGTGCCGACATCGGCTTGGCCACGGTCTACCGAGTGTTGATGCAGTTCGAGCAGGCGGGGTTGCTGACGCGCAGCAACTTCGAGTCCGGCAAGTCGGTATTCGAGCTCAACGAGGGCCAGCATCACGATCACCTCGTGTGCCTGACCTGCGGACGTGTGGAGGAATTCTTCGACCCCGACATCGAGCAGCGGCAGCGTGCCATCGCCCAGGCCCGCGGATTTGACCTCCAGGAACACTCTCTGGCCTTGTACGCGACCTGCGCGCGCACCGACTGCGAGCACCGCCACCGCTGAAGGCGCAGGCCCTATTCAATAGGGGTCGGCCGACGGATGGTCCAGCGCGCGCTGGTGGCGCTCGATGAACTCCTGGTAGGTGTCGATGCCGCGCAGTTGCAGGATGGTGTTGCGCACCGCGGCCTCCACCAGCACCGCCAGGTTGCGGCCGGCGTCCACTGCAATGACCACCTTGCGCACGGGCAGACCCAGCACATCCTCGTAGAGCGGCTCATGGGGCAGACGCTCGAATTCGCGCTCCATGGTCTCCTTGCGTACCAGGTGGACGATGAGCTTCAGGCGCATCTTGCGCCGCACGGCGGTCTCGCCAAAGATGGCCTTGATGTCCAGCAGCCCGATGCCCCGCACCTCCAGCAGGTTCATCAGCAGCTCGGGGCAACGGCCTTCGATGGAGGTTTGGGCGATGCGGAAGAAGTCCACCG
>CAISJH010000121.1 GCA_903885585.1 uncultured beta proteobacterium | reverse complement strand
TCGATGTGGCGCGGGGCCACGCCGCTCTCCACGAAGGTGGGGCAGGTGGACAGGCTCAGCGTGGGCTGGGCGATGTAGTTCTCGGGGCGGGCCTTGAGCACGGCGCGGAAGGCTTCCACCTCGGCCGTCGTGGCTGCCGGGCCCACCAGCATGCCGTAGCCGCCGGCGCCGTGCACCTCCTTGACCACCAGTTCTTCCAGGTGGTCCAGCACGTACTTGAAGTCGTCTTTCTCGCGGCACAGGTTGGTGGGCACGTTGTGCAGGATGGGCTTTTCCCCCAGATAGAACTCGATCATCTTGGGCACGTAGGGGTAGATGCTCTTGTCGTCGGCAATGCCGGTGCCAATCGCATTGCACAGCGTGATGTTGCCGCGCCGGTACACGTCCAGCAGGCCGGCGCAGCCCAGCGTGGAATCGGCGCGGAAGGCTTTCGGGTCCAGGAAGTCGTCGTCCACGCGGCGGTAGATCACGTCCACGCGCTTGGGGCCCTGCGTGGTGCGCATGTAGACGAAGTCGTCCTTGACGAAGAGGTCCTGCCCCTCCACCAATTCCACCCCCATCTGCTGGGCCAGGAAGGCATGCTCGAAGTAGGCGCTGTTGTACATGCCGGGGGTGAGCACCACCACGGTGGGCTCGTTCTCGCCGGCTGGCGCCACGGCGCGCAGGGTTTCCAGCAGCAGGTCCGGGTAGTGCGCCACCGGCGCCACGCGGTGCATGCTGAAGAGCTCGGGGAACAGCCGCATCATCATCTTGCGGTTTTCCAGCATGTAGCTCACGCCGCTGGGCACGCGCAGGTTGTCTTCCAGCACGTAGTAGTCGCCCGAGCCATCCGGGTTACCGGCGCGCACGATGTCGATGCCGCTTATGTGCGAATAGATGCCGCCGGGCACGTGCACGCCCACCATCTCGGGCCGGTACTGCGCGTTGCGCAGGATGACATCGGACGGCACCACGCCGGCCTTCAGGATCTCCTGGCCGTGGTAGACGTCCTGGATGAAGCGGTTCAGCGCCGTGACGCGCTGGCGCAGGCCGGCCTCCATCTCGCGCCACTCCTGGCGCGGGATCACGCGCGGGATGAGATCAAAGGGGATCAGGCGCTCGGTGCCGGCGCCATCTTCGTCCTTGGCGCCGTAGACCGCGAAGGTGATGCCCACGCGGCGGAAGATCATCTCGGCTTCTTCGCGTCGGTTGCGCATCAACTCGGCCGGCTGGGCCTGCAGCCAGCGCTCGTAGGTGCGGTAGTGCTCGCGGATGCTGGCCGACAGCGCGGGCCCCGCGCCGGCGAGGGCGCGCATCTCGTCGAAGGGGTGCTGCATGGTGGGAAGGTCCTCTGTCTGGGGTGATCCGAAGCAACTATCGGGCCGGCCGCGTGGTCACGCCCACGGTCAGCGTGTGGGTTCCGCCCCCGCGGATCACGCCGCGCAGCGGCGTGACGTCACCGAAATCTCGCCCCACGGCCACTCGCACGTGGTCAGCCGCGGGCACCAAGCAGTTGGTGGGGTCCAGGTCCAGCCAGCCGTCAGCGGGCACGCCCGGCGTGCCAGGGCACCACACCTGCACCCAGGCGTGGGAGGCGTCGGCACCCAGCAACGCCGGCTGGCCCGCCGGGGGCTCGGTACGCAGGTAGCCGCTGACATAGCGCGCGGCCAGCCCGTGCAAGCGGCAGGCACCAATCAGCAGGTGGGCGAAGTCCTGGCAGACCCCCGCGCGCTGGGCAAACG
Organism: uncultured beta proteobacterium; assembly: GCA_903885585.1. GTDB lineage: Bacteria > Pseudomonadota > Gammaproteobacteria > Burkholderiales > Burkholderiaceae_C > Rubrivivax. Next base: position 2,856 of record CAISJH010000121.1, on the reverse strand, counting down.
CCGTGGCCAGCGGCGTGTCCACGTCGGTGCTGCGCGGGCGGTAGGCCCACTCGTCGTGCAGCCGGCGCATGAGGTCCAGCGCCGCCTCGGCCACCGGGCGGCCCGGTGTCAGGCTGGCGGCCGCCCACTCGCGCAGCCCGGCCAAGCCCGGCTCCGGCCACGGCACATAGGGCGAAGGCTGGGCGAACTCCACCGCTGGCTCGAAGCTGCCGCGCGCCACGTAGCGCAGGCGCTCGCGCAAGGTCTGCCACGCGGGCGAGCCCTCGGGCCGCAGCCCGCCAAAGCGCGGAGCCACGGCGACGCGGCTGGTGGAGCGCACGTGAAGCACCTGGTGTGGGGCGACGAGCTCGAAGCGGTGCCGCCCGTTGCCGAAGGCATCCACCTCCAGCAGGCATTGCGCCGGCGGGGGCTCGATCAGCAGGTCGAAGGCCAGCACCTGCTGCGCATCGTCCTCCAAGGGCCTCAAATGTGCGGCGTGGTGGGCGTGGGCCACCGGGGCACCGTAGTCGTAACGGGTGTCGTGCACGACCACCAGGGCGATGTGGGCGGCCTTCACTGGGGCGGCCGCTGCCTTTGCCGCGACAGGGCTGGCGTCAGATGTGGGGGTTGCCGGCCTGCTCATGCACCGGCCACCGAGGCAGTCAGCCCCGCGGGCGAAAAGCAGTGCTGGCCGACATCGTCGGCCACAGCCAGCGCGGTGGCGTGCAGAGCCCGGGCCCGCTCCAGCAGGCGGCCGGCGATGTCGCCCTCCAGTTCTTTCAGCTGCAAGCCCACGCCACGGGCGGGCAGGCGACTGGCACCCGTGGCCGCCGGCAGCTTGCCCAGTTCGGTGCGCAGTCGGCGCAGCACGCCGGCCAGGCTGCGCGGGTTGGTGTCGTCCAGCACCAGCACGTCGGCCAGGGCCAGCAGGTCGTCGTGGCGCTGGTGGCGGGCGCGGAAGGTGATGGTGCTGTCGAACAGCTCCAGCAGGGCGTCCACCCCGTCGGGGCTGACCAGCACGCTCTGGGCCAGAAAGGCCTCCAGCGTGGCGCTCAAGCCCAGCAGGCGCTCCAGCAGGCGCCCGATGGTCAGCAGGCGCCAGCCGACGTCGCGCGTCATGCGGTCGGCCTGCGCGCCAGTGAGCGCCGAGAGTTCCAGGGCCAGGCGGTCCAGCGCAGGCAGGGTTACCTCGGCACGTGGGGGCGTCAGGGCTTCAGCCAGCGCTTCCTTCATCGTGCGCACCAGCGTCCACTGCTCAGCGGGCAGCCGTTCGCGCACGGCCAGCGCGGCACGCTCGATGGCCTGCAGATCGAAGGCGATGCTGAAGCCCGCCGAGGCATCCGCCAGCCCGGCCAGCACGGCGCGCTCGAAACGCGGCGCGGACTGCGCCAGCGTGGGCACGCCCCAAGGTGCCAGGCTCAGGCGCACCGACAGCGCCGAGACCGCTTCCAGCAAGGGGCGCGGCAGGTTCGCAGCCTGCGGCGCCAGGGCCAGCACCTGCCGGGCCAGGCGCACCAGGTGCTCGGTCCGCTCGGTGTAACGGCCCAGCCAGAACAGGTTCTCGCCCGTGCGGCTGCTCACCGGGCGGCTGCGGCTGGCGATGTCCTGCACGCGCAGGGGGCGCGGCAGCATGGAAAAGGTGTCCACCTCGCCGTCGGTCATCACCCAGGTGTCCAGGCTGGTGCCGCCGCGCTGCATGGACACACTGGCGTCCTCCCCGGGGGCCACGCGCGTCATGCCGCCGGGCAGCACCTGCCAATGCCCGCCCGGACCGGCGATGGCGTACACGCGCACCATGGCAGGGCGCGACACCAGGCCCTCGGCGCCCCAGATCGGGGCGCGCGAGAAGCGCAGCCGGCCCTGCACCGTCCAGGCATCGGGGTCCAGGCCGACATCGACGGCCGTAGCCTCATGCACCTGAGAAGTGCGGCCGGCACGGGGGAAGGTGGAGCGCAGCAGCTTGTCTTCCAGTTGCCCGCTCACATCAGCCCAGGCGGAGGCCTCGCCGCACCACCACGTGGGCAGGGAGGGCAGTTCCAGCGGCCGGCCGGTGAGCGTTTGCGCCAGCCCCGGCAGAAAGCCCTGGAGGGCGGGAGACTCCAGAAACGCGCTGCCGATCGCATTGGCCATGACCACGCGCCCGGCCTGGGCCACCTGCAGCAGGCCCGGCACGCCCAGGGTGGAGTCCGGCCGCAGGGACAGAGGGTCGCACCAGTCGTCATCCAGGCGGCGCAGCAGGCCGTGCACGGGCTCCAGGCCTTCCACGGTCTTCATGAACAGGCGGTCGCCGCGCACGGTGAGGTCTCCGCCTTCCACCAGCGGCAGGCCGAGGTAGCGCGCGAGGTAGGCTTGCTCGAACCAGGTTTCGCTGTAGGGGCCGGGCGTGAGCAGGGCGATGCGCGGCGCGCCACCACCAGCCAAAGGGCGGGCCGCTTCCTCCAGGCCGTCCAGCAGGCGGCGGTAGCTGGAGGCGATGTGCTGCACGCGCAGCGCGCGGTAGGCCTCGGGGAACTGGCGCGACACCAGCAACCGGTTGTGCAGCACGTAGCCCAGGCCCGAAGGCCCCTGCGTGCGCTGCGCCACCACCCACCAGCGTCCCTCGGGACCGCGCGCGATGTCGAAAGCCACCACGCGCAGGCGCAATCCCCCGGCGGGCTTCACACCGCGCAGGGCGCGCACGTAGCCCGGATGGCGCATCACCAGCGCGGGCGGCAACAAGCCCTCGCGCAGCAGGCGCTGCGGGCCGTACACGTCGTCCAGCACGGCTTCGAGCAACTGCGCACGCTGGCGAATACCACGCTCGATGCCCGCCCAATCGGCCGGCTCGATCAGCAACGGCAGCAGCTCCAGCGACCAAGGCCGCGCCACGGCGCCCTC
>CAISJH010000120.1 GCA_903885585.1 uncultured beta proteobacterium | reverse complement strand
GTGGACTGGCTGACCATGGAGTCCACCGCCGTCAAGGGCGTGCATGTGCTGGGCGACGCCACGTTCTCGGCGCCCGCCATGCCCAAGTCGGGCCACATGGCCAACCAGCACGCCAAGGTGGCGGCGGCGGCCATCATCAACCTGCTCAAGGGCGAGGCCGTGAACGCCACCCCGGTGGTGATGAACACCTGCTACAGCTTCGTCACGGCACGCGACGTGGTGCACGTGGCCTCGGTGCACCAGTACGACGCCAAGGACAAGACCTTCAAGACGGTGCCAGGCTCGGGCGGTGTGTCGGCAGCGGCCAACCAGATCGAAGGCCGCTACGCGCTGAGCTGGGCTGACAACATCTGGAACGACATGCTCAATGCCTGACCATCCTGCGGCGGTCGTGAGGTGCTGAAGGGAGCCTCACGCCGGCGCAGCAGAATCGTCGGGGGGCGTCCGGAGGGGCGCCCCGCGCCTTGTTGTGGTTACTCCAGCCCGCTGATGTAGGCCGCCACGGCCTTGATCTCCAACTCGGTCAGTTTGCTGGCCACCGTATGCATCACCGCGTTGTCGTTGGTGCGCTCGCGCTTGTTGAAGGCCTTGAGCTGGTTCTCTGTGTACTGCGCGTGCTGGCCGGCCAGGCGCGGCAACGTCTCGGTGCCATGGCCCCTGGGGCCGTGGCAGGCCTGACAGGCGGCTACGCCAGAGTAAGGGTTGCCGCGAGTGAAGATGAGGCGGCCCATCTGGGCGATTTCCGGATCTTCCACCTTGTGCAGGTGGGTCTTGCGGCTTTCAAACCAGGCGCCCAGGGCCTTGAAGTCCGCGGGTGTCAGGTCCTCCACCATGGGGCGCATGGCGCTGCTGACGCGTTTGCCTGACTTGTAGTCGGCCAGCTGCCGCGCCGTGTAGGCCGCGTGCTGGCCCGCCAGGCGGGGAAAGACGGGCGAGGAGCTTTCGCCTTCAGCCCCGTGGCAGATGAAGCATTTGCCCATGACGATCTCCTCGGCCTTGGCCAAGTCGGCCGGGGATGCGGCCAGGACGCTTTGGCACAGCGCAGCCAGCAGGGCGAAGAGTGAGAGATGGACGGCTGATTTCATGATCTTGCAGGTTGAGCAGGGGGGTGGGCTTCGGAGGCGGTGAACGAGGCGGTATCTTGCTGATCCAGCAGGCGGTCCGTCAAGGCTGCGGCGGCCCACATGGCCACCAGCGTGATCCAGGCCGTCACCGTGAAGATGGCGGCGCCGGACAGGCCGGCACCCACTGCGCAGCCGCCGGCCAGCATCCCGCCGAAACCCATGGCCACGGCGCCGATGATGGAGCGGCGCATGGCCGCACCACCTTGGAAACCTTCCAGCTTCAGCTCGCGGTACATCGCGGCCGCCAGGAACGAGCCGAGGAACACGCCTGGTACCAGCCCGAGGTCGAAGGTGGGCGGCTTGCCCGAAGTGAACAGCACCCGGGTCAGCACCTCGGAGGACGGCCCCGTGAAGCTCAGGGCCTGCACCGGGTGGGGCTCGAAGGCCACCTGGCTGACGGCATAGGTGGCCCACCACGCGCCACTGACCGCGAGGCCCACGCCAATCGCCCCTACCCAGCCCCAGACCGGCACCCGTTGTCGACGGGCCCAGAATACGGCTGCGGCCAGCCACACCGCACCGAACAGCAGGGCGCCCTGATGGCCGATGCCCGTGCGGGCGATCAAGTCCCGGGCCGGCCCGCCATCGATGGTCCACAGGCCAGAGAGCCACTCTCTCAAGGGTGACAGCACGCCGGTCCAGGAGGCCTGCGCCGTGACGGCGAAGACCAACCCGGAGATCACCGAGCGCAGATTGCCTTGGGCAGCCAGCACCAGCAGGCGGCTGGAGCAGCCGCGCGCCAGCATCATCCCCATGCCAAACAGTGCGCCGCCCAACGCAGCGCCTGACAGGCTGCCGCGCGTGCTGAGCTGCCGTGCCTGGCTGGCATCGAAGGCGCCCGCCCAGGCCAGCGCTTGCGTGGCCAGAATGGCCGTGGCGAATGCGAACAACCACACGGTGAGCTTGCCGCCGGTGGTGTTGCGCGCAAACTCGATCACCGCCGAGCGCAGACAGAAGCGGGAGCGCTGCGCCATGAAGCCGAACACCAGACCCACCAGGGCACCCGCCAGCGTCAGCGCACCGTCTTCGCCCAGTCTCTCGATCAGCGCTTCCACTGCCGAAGTCTTGTGAAGGTTCGAGCGTGCAGGGCCTGGAGCGACTGCTCAGGGCTTGATGTAGGCGTGACCCGCAACCTGAAGCTTGGTCAGCCGCACCACGCCTGAGGGCGTGAACTCGGCTTCCTGGATGAACTGCTCCTTTTTCAGGTTACGGTTCTTCAGCGTGATTTCGCACACCTCGAACTTGACCCCCCGCGCGACCAGCGCTGCTACCGGTCCGGCGAAGGCGCTGCCGTTGACGTCCTTGGCGCCTTCCAACAGGAAGTCCACGCCATTGGCATGGGTCACCACGGTGATGCGCGCTGACGGGTCGGTGTCCAGGTGATTGCGGACGTTGCGCAGGCCCTTGAGGCCTTGTGTGGCGGCATCGTCGATGTGATAAGCCACACGGTCCTGCGCCAAGGCCATGGGCGACCAGAGCGCGGCCAAGCTCATGGCGGTGGCGGTCAAGGTGCTGAGAACGATGGTTTTCGAGTTCATGTGGGGGTGCTCCTGCACAAGTGCGCGGTGAGTGATGCGAGAACGGCGGGAAAACAGCGGTGGAGCAAGGAACAGCTGCACAGCATCCGAACGGGGTTCAAGCCATCCCCGGGTTGCCCTGCACGCCCACCAGCTTGGGTGTGTTGATCTTGCGGGCACTGACCCGCTGCCCAGGTCGTGCCTTCAGCCAGGTCTCCACCACGTCCCACACGGGCTTGTTGCCGGCTTTGGCAGCGTCTTCCGCCACCGGGGCCCAGCCGGCCACCTTGTAGGTCTTGCTGGCCTCGACGGGCTTGCCGTTCAGGCGCATGTCGCTGATGCGTGCGCCCATCTTCTCGCCTGGCGTCATGGTGTATTCCAGCCCACCCACGCGCACCATGTCGCCGCCCTGCTGGTAGTAGGGGTCGGGGTTGAAGAGGTTGTCGGCCACATCTTCCAGCACCGTCTTGATGGTCTCGCCCGTCATGGGAGTGACGGTGGCGTAGGGATAGGTGATGGCCAGCTGGTCCATCATCAGCTCGCGCGTGATGGCCTGGCCCGGCAGCAGGCTGGTGCCCCAGCGGAACCCCGGGCTGAAGGCGATCTCTGCGCCTTGCACCTCCATCAGCGCGTCGCACACCAGCTGGTCCCAGCTGCCGTTGAAGTTGCCGCGGCGGTAAAGCAGACCGTCGGTGACGGCCAGCGTTTCGTTGAGCTTGGACTCGTAAGGCGCGCGGAGGCGGGTGATCAGCGCGTCCATCTCCGGGTCGGCCTTGAGGAAGTTGCTGAACACGGGCAGCAGCCGGTAGCGGAAGTTCGCCACCTTGCCCGCCTTGACCTCGAAGTCCATCACGCCCAGGAACTTGCCGTTGCTGCCGGCGTTGGTGACCAGCGTGGTGCCGCCGGGGTTCTTCACCGGCACGGCCACGGGCACCCCGTCGTGCGTGTGGCCGCCAAAGATGGCGTCGATGCCGCGCACGCGGCTGGCCATCTTCAGGTCCACGTCCATGCCGTTGTGGGATATCACCACCACCACTTGCGCACCTTTGCCGCGTGCCTCGTCCACGGCCTTCTGCATGTCCTCGTCGCGGATGCCGAACTCCCAGTCCGCCACCATGTAGCGCGGGTTGGCTATCGGGGTGTAGGGGAAGGCCTGGCCGACGATGGCCACCTTGACGCCGTTCATCTCCTTCATCACGTACGGTGCAAAGACGGGGTCGCCGAAGTCGGCGGTCTTCACGTTCTGGGCCACGAAGTCCACGCGGTGCGCCGCCGCACCGCTGCCCGTGCCTGCCTTGAAGTCCTTGTCGACGATCTCCTTGACCCGCTTCATGCCGTAGGTGAACTCCCAGTGGCCGGTCATCACATCCACGGTCAGGGCTTTGCAGGCGTCCACCATGTCCTGCGCGTTGGTCCACAGCGAGGTGGCCGAACCCTGCCAGGTGTCGCCACCGTCGAGCAGCAGGGCGCCGGGGCGCGAGGCCTTCAGCCGCTTGACCAGCGTGGCCAGGTGCGCGAAGCCGCCCACCTTGCCGAAGCGCTGCGCCGAGCGCTCGAAGTCCAGGTAGGTGTAGGCGTGGGCCAGCGCCGAGCCGGCAGGCACCTGCGCGTGTTTGAGCAGGTGCTCACCAACCAGGTGGGGAAGCTGCCCCTGCATGGAGCCGAGCCCCAGGTTGACGCTGGGTTCGCGGAAGAGGATGGGCTTGAGCTGCGCGTGGCAGTCCGTCATGTGCAGGAAGCTGACGAAGCCCGCGCCCCGGCCCAGCGGCGGCAGGTCGTACAGGGCGTCCTCTGCCGTGGCGGCATCGGCCGTGGCGTGACGGGACAAGGCCATGCCCGCCACCGAGGCGGCGCCCAGGACTTGCAGGAATTCGCGTTTGCTCAGGCTCACAATAAGTATCCGCTGATGTTTGAGGTCGGAAAAAGCCCGGACGAACCGGGCTCAGGCTGGCTTGCGCCTTTTCGTTTTTACGCTGTTTCGCCGCTTTACTGGTTCACGGGTGAGCGTGGATCCAGCAGCAGCGACATGATGTGGCGGATCTGCTGTTCATCGAGCAGATTCTTGTGGCCAAAGCGCGGCATGTTGGAGCACGCGGCGTAGGCCTTGCTGTTCCACAGCTTGACCCAGGTGTACTGGATGATCGGCGCCACCGTCTCTGCCGTCACGTCGGTGATGCCGCGGTTCTTGCCGTAGTTCCACAGCGACGGGCCGATGGTGCCGTACGAGAGTTCCTTCTTGTCGATCTGGTGGCAGTTGTAGCAGTTGCCGCCGTTGGCCTTGGGGTCGGCTGAAGCGTCCGTCCAGGTCATGCCGCGGCCGCT